>DATAQX010000371.1:0-4656 GCA_036264455.1 Silvibacterium sp.
GTGGCGGCTCCAGGGACGAACGCCATCGACGGCCATAGCAGGAGCACTGCAAATGTGAGCAGAGCGCATGGCAGCAGCACACCGAGAAATGGCACGATAAGCAAATTGACCGGCAGGGCCAGCAGCGTAACGCGATGAAAGTAGACGGCCATCGGCAGCATCATAAAAAGCTCGATCGAGAGCGACACAGCCAGCAACTCCGTAATGCGCAGTCCCAGGCGAATGCCAAAAGGAAAGGCAATCCCGGCGAGAAGGCTGCCTGTGATTGGCCGCAGATAATACGCCAGCATTCGTACGCTCACGCGAAACTGCGCGAGCCGAGGCGGGAGCGAAGAATCAATGCGCAGAACGCTCAGGTTTCGCGTTGCACGCAGATAAGGTGCAAAAGTGTGCTCGGCTATCGGCCCGGCGATGCCGGCAGTCGCCAGCACTGAGAGCAGGGTCATCTGGAACCCCGAATCGAAAAGGGAACCGGGATCAGCGGCGAGCATCACGAGTGCCACCAGGCCAATCACGTTGAGCGCCACTCGGTCGCGCCACAACAGTCGGCCAATCAGATAAAGCGTCACCATCCAGAAAGCGCGCTGCACCGGATGTCCGAACCCTGTGAACAGCGCATATCCTAAGGAGCACAGGATCGTCACAAGCGAGGCCCAGACCCGTGAAAGACACAGCCGCTTCGCGAGCCAGAAGATAAGACTCGAAAAAATCGCCAGATGCAGCCCCGAGACTACCAGCAGGTGAAACGATCCTGTGCGCTCGAAACCAACGCGCAGGCCATGCTGCAAATAACTGCGGTCGCCGGTCAGCATCGCGGTCAACATGGCCGCATCTTCATGATCAAGGCGCAGGAGAGCGGGTACACGGCTGTTGGCAGCATTGTCGACCAGGCCCTTGAGTCGCGTGCTCGCAGCTATTTGAAGGGAATGGAGCCGGCACGCAATTGTGCCAGGCTTGCGAGCAGCAAGCACCTCAAGCTTTTCCAGCTTCGCGCTCGCCATTGCTCCGATACCCTGACTGAGCAAATATCCACCCGCGTCCCACACACCCGGATCGAGATATCGCTCTTCGCCGTGCATGGACAACGTGACGCGCACGCTGTCTCCGCAATCGATACGCGGCCACGATTCTTCGATGGGGGCATAGAGCGTCACGCGCACCGCCGAAGAGGGCAGGGAATACAGCCGCAAGTCGATCTGCTGGCTATGCTCTACATGTGTCTTGGTCGAGAAGGGGGCGGTTGAGACCGCGCTGCGCATTGGACCAAGCCGAACTACCTCGCCCTCCACCATTCGTGGCGTATTGTCCGCTAACACCGCCAAGTCTTTTTGCGGATTGATCGCAGGCGCAATCTCGGAGCAGAGAATTCCCAGCAGTACATAAACCAGCCCCACCGATGGCCACGCAACACGGGCAGCCCACACACACGCGACGGCAGTCACCGCAATCAACCCCAGCAGGGATATGAGAGTTAATCCGGGCACACACCAGAAAAAATGTGCGAAACAAATTCCGGCTGCAAAGCAGACTGCTCCGATGAGTGCCGGCGCAATCCGAAAACGCGATGGAGCGCCCGTTGGCCGCGGCAACGACTGCGCCGTTGGCGACTGTGATCTCGCGGGCATGGATGCGGTGACCATCTGAAACGATCACCGCGAACAGCGCGTGGACGAGCCTAGCTTAGCGAGAGCATCGCCACGCTTTCCAGGTGGAAGGTCTGTGGAAACAGGTCCACCATGTACATGCTCCTGAGGTGATAACCGGAGTCTAGCAGCGATTTGAGATCGCGCGACAAAGTCGCCGGATCGCATGAAACATAAGTAATGTGCTCCGGACGAATCTCTCCCAGCAGCGTCGTCACTTCCTTCCCCAAGCCGGCGCGGGGAGGGTCGACCACGACGAAATCCGGCCACGGCTGTTTGGTCTTCCGCGTCCGGCGCAGAAAATCAAGCGTACTCGAAGCTGCCACGCGATGCCCGCCGCCATCCAGGTTGTGGCGCAGATCGCGAACCGAGCGTGCGGCCGATTCGACGGCAACCACTTGCTCGAAATGTGAAGTCAAGGCACGTGCAAACAGCCCCACCCCGGCATACAGATCCCACGCAACCGCGCCGGAGTCCTCTGCAACAACCAGCTCCACAAGCGCATCGATCAGGAAACGGTTCACCTGGAAGAACGACCCCAGGCTTACGCGATAATCCCGGCTGGCAGAGTGATAGCTAAGAGCCTGACTGCCTGCCTGTGCAAGCATCCCGCCTTGCTGTTTGCCGCGCTCGGAAGATAAAACCGCCGCGCCGCCAATTTGCGGAATTGATTCCACCAGTTGCGGCCACAGTTGTTGAAGCTGGTGAGTCGCCGCACGCGCATCGCCAGCGCTCCATAACGTAACCAGAATCGAGCACTGCTCTGCGTTCGTAAACAACTCCATCTCATCAAAATGCTCGCCGAGTCGCCATTGCTGACCGAAGCTCTGAAATGTCCTGAGCGCGTCTTCCAGAACAGGCGCAGCGATGGGGCAGGCATTCACCGCCAGATTTGCATGCGAGCCGCGCCGCTTGTAACACAGCATCGAGGACGAACGGTCCACATGCAGGCGAATGCGATTCCGATAGCCCAGCGGCTCGCCTTGCACAATTGCAATCCCAGGAATCTCCTTCAGGTGCGCGCGTTCCAGAGTTTCGCGCAGAATCTGAACCTTCATCTCCAACTGTTGTGCGTAGTTGGCCTCTTGATAATGACAACCTCCGCACTCGCCGAAGTAAGCGCATGGCGGCGAAACTCGCATGGGAGAAGCCTCCAGCACACTCTCCAGCTCCGCGCTCGCATAGCTGGTTCGATCCTCCGTGACATGGGCTTCGACCAGTTCACCCGGAAGCGCAAACGGGACAAAGATGGCTTTGCCATCGGCACGCGCCAGTCCCGCCCCGCCGTAAATGCTTTTCTCAACGCGCAGCTTCATCCCTGGCTCATATAAAACAGGCTCAAACGGGGCAGCCCGAATTTTTCCAGCAGACGCTTGTGCAGAAACTGTTGCTCCACCTGCCGAATCTGCGCCGTCTGCATGCGTCCGCGGTACGGCGCAAGCTCGCGTGCGCTCTCTTCACGCATAGCAACAAGATCGCCCTCCGCCGCGGTTGCCATCAACACGCTGAAGAGCTTTTCTTCCATCACCGTCAGACGCCGCTCCAGCTCTTCGAGATTCGGCGCCGCTGCCTTCACATCCACTG
Organism: Silvibacterium sp.; assembly: GCA_036264455.1. Lineage (GTDB taxonomy): Bacteria > Acidobacteriota > Terriglobia > Terriglobales > Acidobacteriaceae > Silvibacterium. Next base: position 3,228 of record DATAQX010000371.1, read on the forward strand.
CTATGGCACGCAGGTTCACGGCAAGTGTCTTTGCGACCTCTCGGGCAAGGCCAGTCAGCTCTGCCCTGTCCAATTGTGCCGCACAGCCCTCAAGATGCGCCGCGATCCGCTCCTGCTCGAAACCGGGAACGGGTCCCGAACGTGTTTCGGCAGGCTGTGCGCCGACGGAAGCCTCCTTCATATCCTCGACGGCGGCCATCACCTCCTGCGCGCAGTAGGCAAGTCCATTGATGCGGCGCACACGAGCGCGAGCTTTGCGCGCGTCATATTTATCAAACGCGGCGTCGATGCCGCGCAGCACTGCCTCCAGCGGAATCCCCGCATCGCGCCACGTCTCAATCAGCGCCCAGTCGATCGTCGAGAGCAGCAGGAGCGATCCACGGCGGCGCTGGAAGTGGTCCTAGATTTCAGTAAAGTAGTTGAAGTAGTTTTCCAAACTCAGGGCCCTTGGACAATGGATCAGGATCAGGCCTTCGTCTGCCCGCTGTCAGCTGTATGACCGCGACCCTTCGCGCCTCCATGCTTCGCGGTCAAGTTGCGCGCATAGATGATCTTCAGCCCTTCGAGAGTCAGCGTGTCGTTGACGTGGGTGATGTACTTCGACTCATCCGCGATCAGGTGCGCCAGTCCGCCAGTCGCCACGCAGGTAGTGTCACTTCCCAACTCGGCGATCATACGCTCAAGAATGCTGTCCACCAGTCCGATGTGCCCATAAAAAAGGCCGATCTGCAGATTGTCGACGGTGTTGGTTCCGATTACCTTTGGCGGCCGTTTGATCTCCACCCTGGGCAGCCGTGCAGCCCGCGCAAAGAGCGCCTCCGCAGAAACATTCAGGCCCGGAGCAATGGCTCCGCCCAAAAACTCACCTTTGCGGGAAATCACATCGAAGTTGGTTGCCGTGCCAAAGTCCACCACGATGCATGGTCCGCCATATCGTTCGAATGCCCCTACGCAGTTCGCCACGCGGTCCGCGCCCACTTCGCTGGGATTGTCCGTCAGAATGGGAAGCCCGGTTTTAACACCCGGCTCGATGAAGAGAGGCTTCTGCTTGAAATACCGTTCGCAGAACGTCCGCAGGATCCAGTCCACAGGAGGCACGACAGATGCGATGATGATGCCGGTGATCTCACTGCTCGCCACGCCCTCGCCCTGCAGCAGATTACGAATCAGGATGCCGTATTCATCCGCGGTCTGGGCATGGCGGGTGCTGATGCGCCACGTGATGCGCAGCTCGCCCGGCAGTCCATCCACAAGCGGATAGAGCGCGATCACCGTGTTCGTGTTGTTTACATTGAGCGCGAGCAGCATGCGTCACCGGTTCAAATTTACGTTTTGCTCGCGCACGCCGCCGGAAAAAACAGTTCGCAGCCCATCGCCCGTGCGAATTTGCAGGAATCCGCGCGAGTCCAGGCCTTCCGTCACACCGGCA
>DATAQX010000508.1:0-5485 GCA_036264455.1 Silvibacterium sp.
AGACGAACTCCACCAGATGACTTCGCCCTGACCGACAGGGTAGTGCACCACTACGGCATCATCTCCGCAGGTCTGATCGACGCGGACGCGCAAGTCGTCAGAGTTCCAGCGAACAGGAACCGGGATGCCGATAATACCGGCGCGCGCCATAGGGCTAAGGCTCTGCGGAGTGGTGTAGCAGAGCGCGGTGTAGATGTGATTAGGCGCCGCAATGCGGGCTTCGGGCAGCATGACCGCGCTGGTTGCGCCGGTGGCCAGGATTCGCCCTCCGCGCTTAAGGAATTCGGCAAGGGCAGGCTTTTCTTTGAGGAGGTCGAAGGCCGAGGCTTCGGCCAGGATAAGGGTAGTATTCGGGGCATCGACTTCGCTCAGGTCCTTTGCTGGCCTTTCCCAACGCTCAGTACGGTATCCGAGTTGGCTGAGGAGAAGCCATGCTGCTTTTGCGCCATGAGAGCCGCTGTTATAGGTACTCGGAGTAGGGTCGTTGTCCTCGCGCGCCGGGGCAAAGAAGGCTCCGAGGGCAATTACGACTGCAACCGCAAGGGCAACGCCGATGAGGATGCGGGTGTCGGAAGTGAGCTTCCTTTTCATGCGGCCTTCAGATGATCCTCAATTGGTCGTCCTCAATTGCTCATGAAGGTCGAGAGCGCTCTGGTAGTCGTGACGGGCGGCGGGGTTCAGGCCGTACCAGATGCGCTCAAAGCCGCGTGTTTGCTGGCGGAGAAGAGCCCAGCGAGGTGAGCCGGCTTCGAGAAGGCGAAGATACTCGCGTGGCGTGCGCGAGCGGTTGGGGGTCCAATAGCGGCGGCCTTCGAGCATCACGATGCTGGCCCAGTACAGGCAATGGACGGCCTCGCGCCACTCGTGACGCGACGCCTGCTCTTCGGCAAGCCTGCGCCAGTTGTGGGAAACTTCTTCCCAGGCTTCCAGCTGGCGTGTGGATTCGAGTCGTACAGCAAGGCGTTGGCGCTGGAATGTGCGCATGGCCCAGAGCGCGAGACCGGCGAGGGCAAGAAGGATAAAGCTCCATTCGAGGAGTGGCCCGATCCAAGGCGAGCGCTGGCCAAAACTGGCGACATCGGTGAAAAGGCTGTCGAGCCAGAGATAGAAACGCGCAATGAGCCGCTCCCAGAATGATTGCTCATTGACGGTTACAAATTCGGGATGGCCAAGAATGACGTTGGTGTGGCGGCGGGCCTCGGCAAAGCTGGATGCCGGCAACGAGCCTGTCGCATCCTGCAGTGCGTCTTCGAGGCGGGCGGCTGCCGCCGCAAGATTACGGTCACGATCTTTGACCGCTGGATTCTGGGCCTGCCGCAAGGCATTACGCAGCCAATCGTAGCGCGCCTCAAACTGGTTTACGTTGGCGCCCGCGCCAAGAGACGGGAGCGTCACCTGCTCGTCGCTTCCTACCAGAGCAGGGTCGCATGCTGAGACATTTGCCTGGCATCTCTGCACGAGCGCGCGCAGATTTTCGAGGTGTGCGGTGTATTCCGTGAAAGTGGACTGTCTGAGAGCGAACGCGGGGACGGCCAGGGCGGTTAAGAAAAATACCAGTGTGTGCGGCTTGATTCGGCTCACGGATGCTATTCAGTTTAAGGCAAATTTTGCTGGGCCGGTTGAGCGAAAGCCACTCAGGACCCACTCATGGGTTCTGGTCCGGCATAGAGTTTTCCTCGGAGGGTGGGAGCAGGCTTGCAGCCAGGTCAGACCCGACGGCAGGCGCGAAGGTCTGCGCAGGCGCGAGTTTGGTCATCATCCACTCGATATCAAAGCCTTCACGCCGGACTCGTTCATCAAAGTAGAAGAGGCAGATGGCAATGGCGCCAACCGGGCCGATGAGCGTTGCCGTGACAAAGCTGAGGCCAAGGCTGATGGCGTGGGTGAGGAAAGCTTCAGCGCCGCGCTCCCGCAGGGCAAAAAAAGCAAGCGGAGCCTGAATGGTTCCGATAACGATGTAGAGCGCGAAAAGGAATAAGAGCAGGAGCAGAATTCGGACCTTGCGGTCGACGAGGAGCTGCTTGCTGCGCTTGATGGAGGCGCGGACCTTTAGGGATTCAATGACGGCCGCGGGAACGGCGAGCGAGACCCTGATGTAGGCCCAGGCCGAATAGATGAGAGAGAAGAAAGCTATGAGGATGAGGAAGGCGCCGGTAAGATTTGCGCTGGTCGATCCACGTCTGGCGGTCATGAATCCGAAAGCAGTCGCAATGAGCAGGAAGGGCAGCCAGAGCCATGCCCAGATCTGGCGCAGCACGATGAGCGTATAGCGAAACCAATTTGTGCCGACGGCTTTATAAGCGGTCCTGATACTCGCGGGCTCGCCCAGGTACACCGCGGAGACAGCCCATGTCGTCGCCGCCTGTGTGATTCCATACAGGACAAAGGAAATGAGCGATGAGGCCAGCAGCAGCGAGCCTGTGACGATCCGGACCTTATTCAGATCGTGTCCAATGTGAACATGGACGCTTTCGCGGGCTGTATACCACAAGCGAAAAGCCTGGGTTATCACACTGACGGCAGCGGGAAGCATGGCAAGTCCGGCGAAGAGGGTGAAGCGCGCGCGATAGAGCTGAAAGGTGCGGTCAAGGATTTCTCCGGTCGAAAGTGGCCGCAAGTCGAAATGGGTGTGTGTGGCCGGTATAGCCGCATTGCTGCCTATCCAGGTGTTGCCGCTCGCCATGAAAGTTGTTGCTCCGCTTGGACGCTGGACGATGGTAGCACAGGGCAAGGCACCGCAGGTGCGGGCCCATCTGTATGTGTGTGGAGATGGAGTGCGGAGAATTCCCCCAAATCGCGAGGAAATCACGTAGCATCAAGAGAGTGCCTGCGTGTTGCAGCGGTTCGATCCTGCGGTTTTTCCGCTGGACGAAAGAGATTTTTCCCTAAGACTTGACTGCGGATCGACGTGGCGATTACTTCCTGCGTCTATTTATCTGACAGTTACCTGCGCCTGTCTGACAACAGAACGACATGGTTCAAGATTAGATGGGCGGAAGGTGCGCGGGCATGTATTTCCAGGATTGAGGTAGGTTGATTGTTTCGAAATCTGCATCTGGCGCTTGCGCTGCTAATCTTCGTTTCACTGTTTGCTGTGTATGCAGCCCCAGCCCAGGCGATCGACGCCCATTTCAGCCTGCCGGACGATCCGGCGGCGGCCCTTCTGCAGAGTGCTTCAGAAAATCAGCCATCTGACCAAGCCGCCCAGTCGCAGGCCACCCCGACTTCACCGGCTACCCAGACTTCACCAGCCACCGGCGGCGCATCTGCTCAGCCAGCCCAGTCTTCACCCGCCCAATCTTCACCCGCCCAGTCTTCACCAGACACGAAGGACACCGATCGCCTGAAGGGCCAGCAGCAGCTTCAGCAGGAAGAGCATCAGCGAATTCTGGGCGTCATGCCGACCTTCAACATGACCAACAACCGGGACGCGCTTCCGCTCACGCCGGGACAGAAGTACCAGCTTTTTTTCAAGAGCGTGAGGGACCCATGGGCCTTCGGTCTGGCAGGCCTGACCGCTGGCATCGGACAAGCTCACGATGACCCTGCCGAGTATGGGCAGGGCATGGCAGGCTACGCCAAGCGATTCGGCGCCAATTATACGGATTACTTCACAGGCAATTTCTTTGGCAACGCCGTGCTGCCTTCCATTCTGCATGAAGATCCGCGTTTTTTCCGAAAGGGCACAGGAAGCTTTGCGAGCCGCTCTCTATGGGCCGCTGCCAGCACCGTGTGGTGCAGACGCGACAACGGAAGCTGGGGACCGAACTACTCCAACGTTTCGGGCAACCTGATTGGCGCCGCAATCTCCAACTTGTATTACCCGGCTTCGGAGCGTACTGTCAGCGAGACTATCAACCGTGGGTTGACAGTGACGGCGGAGGGAGCATTTGGCTCTCTGTTCATCGAGTTCTGGCCGGATATCGCCCATCATTACATGAAAAATCACGCTGCGAAGGCCGCGCAAAAGGCCGCGCAGCAGGATGCGCAGACGGTGAGTGGCCAGCCAGCCCCCGCTCCGGCGCCGCAGCCGGTGGAGACTCCCAAGCCATAACGTGTAAGCGGCGACCGGCTATGATATCGTTATCCGCCTATACGCCATGAAGACCTTCACACGTTTTCTATTCCTGCTTTTGGCCTGCCTTGCGGGCGCGAGCGCGGCTCGGGCTGCGGAACATACCGTCGTCTTTTATGATCCGGGATTTCCGGCGGCCGACTCGGCCCAGGTTTCTGAAGCGCAACTGCGCGCGGGTTTTCCTGGAGCAGGCTTAACAGCCGCAGCACAATTGCCGGCGGCTCTCGCCGATGCCGATCTGCTGGTCATGCCCTATGGGTCGGCATATCCGGAAGCGCAGTGGAAGGCAATTCTCGAATATCTCGATCGCGGCGGAAATCTGCTGGCGCTGGGCGGGAAACCGTTCACGCGCGCAGCCTATCAGGATGCTGCCGGTTGGCATCTGCGCGCGCCGAGCGTGGCGTCATCGCTGGAGTTGCTGATTCACGATTACCAGGAGACGCCGGGCTCGAATGGTTTGAAGTTCGAGGCAAACCCGGATGTGTTTCCCGCTTTGCCGGAATTCTCGTGGAAACGCGCCTTCAGTCCGGTACTGCGGCTGTCGGTGGTGCAGAAGTACAATCGCGACGGTTCAACCGGCGACGAAGATGCCGACCTCACGACGCTGGTATGGGGCACGCACGAGGGGCATAAACTGGCAGCGCCTGTCTTCCAGATCGATCACAATCAGTTTCGCTTTGTGGGCGGCCGGTGGATTTTTGTGGCCGGCGATCTGAGCGACGACTTCTTCAGCAACGCAGGGCTGCTGGCGAGCCTGACGCAGTTGGCATTACGTAAGGCGGACCGGTTTTCTTTTCGACCGCGTGTGCCGTTGTTTTTGCCGGGTGAACCGCTGGAATTTGTCTTCGAACCGGCCGGATCGGGATGGCCCGGGGGAGATCAGCTGCGCATACGCGTCACGGCTGAAGAGGGTGGCGCCCCGGTTGAGCTGACGATTCCAGCGGACGCGAGCCAGCCAGTCGTTTTGCCCGCTGCGGCAGCTGAGGGACACGGGCTGCATAAGGTTGAAGCAACGCTGTTGCGCGACGGAAAGCCGTTGTGGGTCTACCGGTCGGGCTTCTGGATGCGGGACTGGCAATATCTGCTCACCGGGCCGAAGTTGACGGTGGGCACCGATTATTTCCAGCTTGATGGCAAGCCGCTGCCCGTTGTCGGCACCACGTATATGTCAAGCGATGTGGCGAGGCTGTATCTAGCCAAGCCGAATGCATATGTGTGGGACCAGGACATGGCGCAGATTCATGGCGCAGGGTTGGATATGATCCGCACCGGGTTGTGGAGCGGATGGGATCCCGAGCTGGCTCCGAATGGAGAGGTGAGCGAGGAAGCGCTGCGAACCATCGAGGCCTTCCTGATGTGTGCGCGGCACAATCATCTGCCGGTCCAGTTCAACCTCTTTGCATTTTTGCC
>DATAQX010000535.1:0-2914 GCA_036264455.1 Silvibacterium sp.
AGCGCGGCGTCGGCGACAGAGTTCACGTCGACGGGGCGCGGCGCCGAGACCGGGAACTGTGCCAGGGCGCCGAATTGATCGACCAGCGTGCGCACTGTTTCGACCGAGCTGAGGATGACGTCGCTGCAGTGGCGGATGACGGTGGGGCTTTCCGGCGTAGGCCGCTCAACGTGACGGCGGATCCGCTCTGCGGAGAGCGAGATGGGCGTCAACGGATTCTTGATCTCGTGCGCCACACGCTGCGCGACCTCCTTCCAAGCGGCCTGGCGCTGTGCCCGTAGTACTTCTGTCACATCTTCCAGTACCAGAACGTAGCCGCGCTGCTGGGGTTGATCGCGCACCGCGAGGGTGACGGAGAGCCGCCGCGATCCGCTCGATGTCGCGAAGTCGATCTCCGAGCCGGCAATGCGCATGCGCTGGCTGCGCCGCAGCAGACGCCGCACCTCTTCACTGATGGCAGGCGGAAAGGCCACGTCGAGCGGCAGATCGGCCAGCGCGTGTTCAATGTCGGTAACGCCGGTTTCGAGATCCAGCAGGTCGAGCATGGCGCGATTCGAGAGCACCACCGACAACCGGCCATCGAGCGTGGCGACGCCGCTGGGGATGGTGTCGAGGATGAGCTCGAGTTCGCGGCGCCGATCGGCCAGGGTGCGATTCACCTCGGAGAGCTGAGCGGTAGAGCTTTCGGCGAGGGCGCGGCTCTGCTCCAGATCTGAGGCCATTGCGTTGAACGAGTGAATGACTTCGCCGAGCTCCTCGGTTGCGCCTACCGTGACGCGGTGGCTGTAATGGCCGGCGCTGATCTGCTCCATGGCATCGGCCAGCGTCTCGGCGGGACGCGTTACCTGCTTCGCCAGATAGAGCGCCAGCCAACTGCTGGCAAACAGCGTGAGTATGGTGAGCAGGAGCATGAGGAGAAAGTACGTGCCGCGGATACGATTGCGTCCGCGAAAGAGCTGCCAGTAGCTCTCTGCTCCGGATCGAATAGTGCCAACGGTGCGCGCCAGGCCGGCCGGCATAGGAAGGGCGACGACGACAAGGCTGGAGGACGGCGTGGCCGCGGCGCCCAGGATGTAGTCGACCCCATCCAGATTCAGGATCGGCTGGTCCGTGCGATGCGCAGCAGCCATCACAAAGGCCGGCAGCGTTTCGCCCGCAAGCGGCCGCGTGGCATCGGCATCGTCCATCCAGGGACGGATCTCGGGATGCTCCGCGGCACCGTGATGCGGCAGGGCGTACTCCACCACCGGCTCGTCGTCGTTGTAGATGATGACGAAGCCGCCAGAGAGCGTGATGCGATGGCTGCGGACCACTCCCAGCGCGGAGAGAATATCCTTCTGGTCCAGGCTCCGTTGCAGGGTTACGGAGCTGGCCAGGGATTCCGCTTCCGCGCGAGCGTTCTCCGCTGCATACTGCGAGAGCTCCAAGGCAACACGCGTGGAGTCCTCGCGTAGTTGCGCAACCGGCTGCGAGAACCAGCGGTCAACGGAGCGATTCATCAGCAGATAGCTGAAGAGGAACATGAACAGGGTGGGTGCAAAGCTCAGGACGAGCGCGCCGGAGAGCAGGCGCGTGCGGATGCGCGAGCCGAGCAGCCGATTCTTGCCGTCGGCATAAAGTTTCAGCACATTGCGGCTGAGCAGAACCAGCAGCACTACCAGCAGCAGGAAGACCAAGATGGACAGCGCGGTGAAGAGAAAGATGCCGTTGCTGTCCCGCGGATTCAGGAAACGCAGATTGAAGGCGTTGAGCGCGATCAGCAGGATCGCGGCCAGGCCTAGACTTCCGGCGAGCAGGGCGACGGTTAGGCGGCGGCTGCGAAACACAGGACTCCTCTCCCAAGGGCGCCCGATCTGTGCGCGAACCCTGCGATTATAGGCGCTTCCGTGAGCGCATCGCCGCGCGGAGAAATGGCCGGGGCGGCGAGATTCATCCATCGCTGGCTGCATTTCGCCCGCAGGTGTGGCATCCTAGTGGACGCTATGATGCATGCCAAGGTGACACAAATCGCGCTCCCCTTTTCACTGGCAGGCCTTCTCCTGGTTGCCGGTTGCAACAAGAACCAGCCACCACAGAATGCCGAGCAGCCAGCGGCGAGCCAGCCGGCGTCCCCCACAGCACCCGCGCCGGGCACAGCAGCATCCGCGCCCGGGACACCGAACGCTACCCCGGCCGCGCCTGCAAACAATCCTCCACCCCCGCCTCCACCTCCACCCCAGCCGGTCACTTATACCATTCCCGCCGGAACGCGCGTGACCGTGCGGTTAGCGCAGACAATCGCGTCGAATACTGCGCACGAGGGAGATTCCTTCGACGCGACTGTGACATCGCCGATCATCGTGAAAGGCAAGACGCTGGTGACAACCGGTTCTACCGCCAGTGGAACAGTGACGGCGGCCAATTCGCGTGGCAAGTTCAAAGGCGCCGCTGTATTGTCCCTTCGTCTGGCGAGCCTGCGCGTCAATGGAACCCGGACCCAGATTGATTCCGACACCTGGAGCCGCACCATCAGTGGCAAGGGCAAGCGCACGGCCGGCTTTATCGGTGGCGGCGCCGGGGCGGGCGCATTGATTGGCGGACTTGCGGGCGGCGGCAAGGGCGCGCTCATCGGCGGACTGGTCGGTGGCGGCGGCGGCACGGCTGCGGGCGCGATGACCGGCAACAAGCAGATCATCGTCGGCTCGGAGTCGCCTCTCACCTTCCGCATCCAGAACCCTATTACGGTTACGGTGAACCCGTAACAACTGCGCTGGCAAATAAGAGGGCGTGGCCTCAGCCACGCCCTTCGCCATCTGCGGCAGTACGAACAGATCAGGCAAGCACATCGCGGATAGGGCGGTACTGTTTGCCCTGCGCCTGCGCGACCGCCTGGTAAGTGAGCGTGCCGGCGTAGGTATTCACGCCTTCCGCCGTC
>DATAQX010000542.1:0-2594 GCA_036264455.1 Silvibacterium sp.
TTGCCATCCGGCTCCTCGTAGGTTGTCACCGTAAGCCGCCGGTTTGGGAACTCCGCGCGAAAGGCTCGAAAGACCATGCCGCCGCGGGGCTCTTCCGCGACCTGTGTGAAGCTCTGTGGCGCGCCCAGCGGCTTCAGGCTGGAGGAGAAGTCCTGGATCGCCTCGCCGGTGAAGTAGTCATTGCATAATCTGGTCAGTTGCGAGCGATCGAGCTCTCCGTTCTGCAAGCCGGTGAAGATATTGAGCGCGCGCTCTTCTGCCTCCTGCACTGCGGACGGCGATGCGCCAGTCGCACCAGGGGAAAGAACAATCGGTTCGAGCGCACGAGCGATCGCTCCTGCGGCTCTCGACGCATCAATATTTGTTAACACTGTTACGGCCGCCTTGCTTTCCGGGTAAACCACATTCTGCGATACGAAGCCGGACACCTCGCCGCTATGGGAGATGACCCGCTGTCCATCGCGCTCACTTACCTGTACGCCTAATCCGTAGCCGGTCGGTTTGCTGTCCTTGAGTTTCACGTTGGTGAACATCGCGTCGTAGGACGCCGCCTTGAGTAAAGTCCGATTCATCATGCTGACGTTCCACAGCGCCAGGTCGTGCGGCGACATTGCCAGTTCGCCAGCCGCGAACATCCAACCCGTACCCTCCAGGGGCGCCGGACGCAGCGGTCCCAGCGCATGCTGGTAATAGCCGGTCGGATCACTTGGCGGCAGATGGCTTGCATCCTGGTCGCGTACGCCGGTCATGTGCAGCGGTTCAAAGATGCGGGCGCGCAGTTGCTCCACCAGCGGCGTGCCGCCAACGATTTCGGCAATGCGTCCTGCGATCACGTAATTCGTATTCGAATACTGCCATTGCGTACCGGGATCGAAGTCCAGCGGCTTTCCTCCCCACACGTCCAGAATGTGTTGTGCCGTGGTCGGCGCCATCATCGTGGTCATCACGTAATCTTCCGGCCAGAAATCCTGATAGCCCGCCGTCATGGAGAGTAGCTCCCGCACCGTCACCTCGTTCGCGCGTGTCAGGTGCGGCAGATACTTCGCAACCGGATCGTCCAGCGTCATCTTTCCGTCTTCGATCAGCATCAGGATCAGCGCCGCGGTGAATTGCTTGCTCACCGAACCGATCGAATATTGCATTTCGGTGGTCGCCGGCGTCGGCGGCTCCAGCCGCGCCTTTCCATAGGCATGCAGATAGACAATCCCGCCATGCTGCACCAGTGCAACCGAGGCACTGGGAATCCCCGTGTCGGCGATCACCTTCGCCACTGCTTCATCCACTCGCGCCGCGGTCGCCGCGTCGAGCGTGTTCGCGGTCTGTGCAGAAAGCGTTGCGGGGAGTGTGCCAAGTAGCAGGGAACAAGTGGCCAGCAGAAGCATTCGAAAGCGCATGGTTGGGAGAGTATCAAGAACTGGGCGCAATCGCGTCCAGCGCCACTCGCCGGTGGCGTTCCTCACGCTGAACGGGTCATACTGGACTGGCGCGCGCAACATCCATCATTATCAAAACGCACTCCAGACACATGTAGAGGTGAGGTATGTCGGAAAACGACGGCATTGCCAAGGTGATCGAGGGCTACCGGCACTTCAGTGAAGAGGTCTTTCCGGAGCATCGCGAGCTCTTTGAGCAGCTCAGGAACAAGCAGAATCCTCAGGTACTCTTCATTACCTGCGCCGATAGCCGCATCGATCCCTCACTCATCACGCATACCGACCCAGGCGACCTGTTCATCTGCCGCAACATCGGCAACATCGTGCCAGCCTATGGAGAGATGATGGGCGGCGTCTCGGCCGTCGTCGAGTACGCGGTGATGGCGCTGAAAGTTACGGACATTATTGTGTGCGGCCATTCCGACTGCGGCGCCATGAAGGCGCTGCGCGATCCCGATTCTCCTTCCCTGGCCACAATGCCCACCGTCAAGAGCTGGCTGAGGAACGCCGACGCCGCACTGGGGGTCGTCCGGGCCAAGTATCCAAATACCTCCGGCGATCACATGACCCGTGCCCTCATAGAGGAAAACGTCCTGCTGCAGCTCCAGCATCTGCGGACACACCCAGCAGTGGCAGGCGGCCTGGCTGGCGGGACCGTCCGGCTGCATGCCTGGATCTACAACATCGGCAACGGCCGCGTTCTGGTCTTCGATGAAGTGGCGCAGGAATTTGCCCCGATCGAGCAGGTGCTTGGGATCGAGCCTGCCAACGACCAGGGCTCCGGGCCCCGTGGGCCAGCCGCGGACGCCCACCCGTCCACCAAGGCTGGCTGAAGCTCCAAACAGCAAACCTATTGCAATCAACGTTTTAAGAGCCACTTCGTGGCCGCCGCACAGCCGGTCGCCTTGCTTTGCCAAATTCGGCAAAGAGATTCCAAAGTCGCACGAATCCGCCCATACCTTTTCTGCATCAGATAGATTGACAATAACTCACTCAAGTGCGACATTGGGAAAACGCGCGAGAGCGATGAGGTCAGGAGAGCTATGGCAAAGATTATCGGTATCGATCTGGGCACCACCAATTCCGTGGTCGCTGTTATGGAAGGCGGCGAGCCCAAGGTGATCCCAAACAGCGAGGGTGAGCGCACTACCCCGTCGATTG
>DATAQX010000543.1:0-13031 GCA_036264455.1 Silvibacterium sp.
GGTTCATGCGAGATGTCGCTTAACGAGGTGCTCGAGCTGGGACCGGGTGACGTAGTGGAGCTCGATCGCCATGTTGCCGATCCCGTGGATTTACTGGTGGGCGACAAGATCGTGGCCCGCGGGGAAGTGGTCCTGGTCAATGGAAGCTTCGGTCTTCGTGTGATGGAAGTGGCTGAACCCAAGAAATGCCTGGAGAGTATTCGATGCCTGTTTTAGAAAAGCGGCTGGCGACAGCAGAAAGTCGGGAATCTTCTCAACGCCGGCACGGCTCGGCGCTCTTTCCTATGTGTGCCAATCCAGGCTGCTTCAGCAGTTGGCTGCACGTCTGGCGAAGCCGCAAAGCGCCGGTGATTGAGGGAGGATGGGTCTGCAGTCCAGGATGCACCAGCGACAGAATCGAAGAATTGATCCGCCGGGAGCGTGAAGGAGATGTCCGGCCAACGGTGATGCATCGGCACAGGATTCCGATCGGTCTTGTACTGCTGGCGGAGGGGTGGATCTCTCACGACCAGTTGCGGAAGGCTCTGGAGGCGCAGAAAGCGGGGAGCGCCGGCAGAATTGGTTCATGGTTGATGGAACACTGTGGTCTTGAAGAGCACCGCGTCACCCAGGCCCTCAGCATTCAATGGAATTGTCCCATCTTTTCCCGCAACAGCGAGCGCACGGCGTCTGCTACGTCACTGATCCCGCGTCTTTTCCTCGACACCTTCGGCTTTCTACCGCTCCGGTTGTCGACGACAGGAATTCTTTATATCGCATTTGAGGATCGCATCGACCACAGCCTGACGCTGGCCATCGAGCGCACGACTGGTTTGAGGGTAGAGGCTGGTTTGGTGAGCGGCTCTGAGTTCAGACGCCTCCACGATTGCATCCTGGCCGCGAAGTTTCCCCGGGTGCGTCTCATCGAGGCCGTGACCGTGGATGCAATGGTCAATGCCTTGACTCGTCTGGTTGAAAAAGAGAAGCCCTTGGACGCGCGAATTGTGCGCGTGCACGGATTTTACTGGCTCAGGCTATGGAAGGTATCGGGTCGTTCATGGCCGGAAGTTGATTCTTTGCCTGCGGATGGGGTTGAAGACATCATTTGTTCTCTGACTCAGTTTCAATAAGAGAGTCTACAGTTCCCTCGCTGACTGGTCGATAAAGCTGATACTGCAAGGAATTTTGAATGAGCGATATCTCTGCCCTGATAGTGGACGACTCCTCGGTAATGCGCAAGATTGTTGAACGCGCTCTTCGGCAGGCTGGCCTTTCGCTGAGCGAGGTCTTTGAAGCGGCAAACGGAGTCGAGGCGCTCGAAGTGCTCCGCCGGAAGCGTGTAGACCTGATTCTTTCCGACATCAACATGCCGAACATGGATGGATTTGAGCTCCTCCACCAATTGCGGGAGCAGAATCTCGCCCCTAACGTGCCGGTGGTACTGATCACCACAGAAAGTAGTGAGGATCATGTGCGCAACGCTATCGCCGCAGGAGCCCAGGGATATATCCGCAAGCCCTTCACCGCCGAGCAGGTAAAGGATCGCGTGCTTCCTCTGCTGGGAGCTATTGAGGTCGAGCGCCGCGAGTGACTTCGCAGTGTGGAAAGAATGGAGCGCAAACCATGGCGTCTGCATCAAGAGACATCGATCGGGTCAGTGCATATTCGCAATCTCTGGATGAAGCAGTAGAAGAAGTGTTCAGTCTGATGATGGGATTGCACTGCATTCCTGTTAGTGAATGCCCGATCGAGGAGCGAGAGACGATTTCCGCAGTAATTGGTCTTGCGGGAGCAATGAGTGGAACATGTGTTCTCCGCAGCGGAGAGCAGGTTGCGTTGTGCATGGCGGAGAATTTGATCGGTATCGAGATGCCCGGATTGAGCGACACGGTGAAGGATGCAGTGGGAGAGATCTGCAACATGGTGACTGGAGCGTGGAAGAGCAAGCAGCTGCCACTTGCATCCGGATGTATGCTCTCTACACCCACAGTGGTGACCGGAACTCATTATCATCTGCACACACAAAAGCCCGAGTTTCGCATTGAACGGTATTACCGCTTCGACGCCCGCTCCTTTGGGGTCGCTCTTGTCTGTGAATCCATGCAATAAGGCTTTGTTAATGTTGTTTCCCACCTTTTGGCGTCCCTCTTGCTCTCTGTAGAAGCAAGAGGGAGACGCACCCGTGGATAGCGGTTATTACGCAGCTTATTCCGGCTTATTGGCGCGCACTGAGGCGCTTGACTCAGCCGCAAGCAATCTTTCCAATTCCGGCACGAAGGGGTTTCGGGCTGAACGCGAATATTTTCGCAGTGCCGTCATGGGGCCCGACGCTTTGAATTCACAACTCAACCGCACTGTGAACGATTTTGGAGTTCTTGGCGGAAACAGGCTTGATCTTGGTCAGGGCTCACTCGTTCCAACCGGGAATCCGTTCGATCTGGCCATAGAGGGTCAGGGGTTTTTCGCCATACAGACTAAGTCTGGAATTCGCTATACGCGTGATGGTCAATTTCAACGGTCGGTCGATGGGTCTCTGGTTACCGAACAGGAAGAGCCAGTGCTGAATGCCAGGTATCAACCGATCCGTATTCCCAGCGGCGATACCACGATCAGCTCTGAAGGAGTGATTTCCATAGGGGGTGCCGTTGTCGGCAATCTGGGATTATTCACCTTTCCATCAGCGGACTCGGTTATGCCCGAAGGAACGAATCGTTATCTTCCCGTCAATGGAGCTACTCCAACGCCTGCTTCGGCTTCGATTCATCAAGGCTCGCTCGAAGGGTCCAACCAGGATGTAATTCAGGGCACCCTGCAGCTCATCCTGGTTCAACGCCAGGCCGAGATGATGCAAAAGGCCTTGACCGTCTTCAACAACGATTTCGACAAAACAGCGAGTGAAGAGTTGCCCAAAGTATAGATTTGCAACCGGAATGCAGGTTGCCGTTTTACGAAAGATCAATTTCTCAGGAGAACAACATGATTCGAGCACTCTATACGGCCGCCAGCGGCATGAGCGCACAGCAGTTGAATCTGGACACAATCGCGAACAACCTTGCGAATTCGTCTACTGTGGGATTTCGCCAGCGAACCTTGCAATTTCAGGACATGATCTATCAAAACATGATCACACCGGGCGCGGCGCAGAGCCAACAGACGGTTTCGGCCGGTCTGCAGATAGGGCTGGGCACGAAGTCGGCCGCCACCGAAATTATCATGACGCAGGGTGACCTGAATCAGACCAACAATCCGCTCGATCTGGCAATTCAGGGCGGCGGCTTTTTTCAGGTGCAACGTCCGGACGGAACGATAGCCTACACGCGGGCTGGAAATTTCTTTCTTAACAACCAGGGAACCATCGTCGACGCTCAGGGCGATTCTCTGATCCCCAGCATCACTATTCCTCCGACTGCGACGGCGGTAACCATCACGCAGTATGGAGTGGTGAACGCGACATTGCCGGGACAGCAGAATCCCACCCAGCTGGGACAAATTCAGCTTGCGACTTTCGCCAATTCTGGCGGACTCGATAGCGTCGGCTCCAACCTTCTCATCCCCACGCTCTCCTCAGGCGACGCTGTGCTCGGTAATCCAGGCGGGACCGAGGGACTGGGCACGTTGCAGCAGGGCTATCTTGAAAACTCCAATGTCGATGTTGTTGGAGCCTTTGTCCAGATGGTGCTGGCGCAACGCGCCTATGAGAGCAATTCAAAAGTGATTCGCGCCGCAGATGATATGTACAGCCAAGTCAACAATATGGTGCGGTAACGGGGCATTTTATGCGAATGGCTTCCCTGGCCGTCATTTCCATCCTGATATCTTCTCAGCCGCTTTGCCTCGGTGCATCGGGGTCGGTCTGCAAGCAGACGAAGCCTGCTTTCTCCTCGACTTCCGCCATTGATTCTATTGTTGTTGATCACTACGTTTTCGATGCAACGCTGAAACGTAGCTGGGCGGTAATGATCGATTGCCGGCATCCGGATTGGCCAGCACAGGCGATTGAGATCCGACCGGCAGTATCAACAAGTCCGGCTGCGAGCGCTGCGCTGGCGACTGCACCACGGCCCTCGATTCCGGTCATTCGATCTGGATCGCCCGTCGAGTTGTGGCAGGACGGAAAAGCGCATATCCAGCTCTCCGGGATAGCCATGGAATCGGCAATCGTTGGCCAGTCAATCCAGGTACGGGCGGGCCTGGGAAGCAGTTTATTGCGAGGCATTGTGCGCGGACCTCATTCCGTGGAGTTGACGGAAGACAACACAACAGGCCGGAGAGAGCCATGAGAACCGCCCCGAAGCAATCAATTGTCAGATTGAGCTCCGTCTGGCTGGCAAAGTGCCTGATCTGCGCCGCGCTCTGCATCGGATGTGTGGGCTTGGGCCAATCTCCGTCTAAAAAACAGGCTCAGCCACCAAAGCCTACCCCTCCGGATACCGCCCTCAACGCTTACATCGCTCGGGTTCGAGCGGAAAACGCGGTGGAGGTCCGGACGCCCGGAGCGATCTGGACCGACAGCGGGCGCCTGACCCGCCTGAATTCCGACGTAAAGGCATTTCGTCTGCACGACCCCATCTCTATCGTTGTTTCCGAAAGCCTGGCTGCGTCGACAGACGGAACCGTCAAGAACTCCAGGGCATCGAACGCCAGTACCCAGATTTCCGCTCTCTTCGGCAAGCTCGCTGCGGGAAATGCCCTGAATAACCTGGTCAATCAGACCTCCAACTCGGGATTGAACGCACAAGGTCAAAGCGTGACGAACTCAAGCCTGAGCACGATTCTCGGAGGAGAAGTAGTAGACGTTCTTCCTAACGGGATGATGGTCATTCAAGCGGTACGCCAGGTCGCATTCAATCAGCAAACACAACTGATCCGCCTGCGCGGACTGGTAAGACCGGACGATATCAACTCCCAGAATCAGGTGCTTTCAACAACGATTACCAGCCTGGAGCTGGAGGTCGTAGGCAAGGGCATTATCAACGACTACACCTACCGCCAGAATCCGGTTATCCGGTTCTTGCAGAAGATACTGATTTTCTAGAGGAACTCTCTGTGCCGCGATCGACTCAAGGCAGGGCAGGACGAATGGCCGCGAACAATACGCTTCGTTTGGTTGCAGTCATGGTGATTTCGAGCGCGTCCCTTGTTCGCGGAGAAGTAGCGCAGACGCCCAAGCATGCGCGCATCAAGGACGTGGCGACGGTGGAAGGCATTCGGGACAACCAGCTCGTTGGCTATGGTATCGTAGTCGGCTTGCGCGGTACCGGCGACAGCTCACAGACCGTCTTTCCCATCCAAACCCTGATTTCAACGCTCCAGCGCATGGGTGTAAATCTGCCGCAGTCCTCGGCGACTTCGTCGCTCAGAGTACAAAATATGGCGGCGGTCTTTATCGCGGCAACATTACCGCCATTCGCGCGCCCGGGGAATAAGCTGGATGTCACCGTCTCATCTGCTGGAGATGCCCGGAGTATCGAGGGTGGCTTGCTGCTCATGACACCGCTCTATGGACCCGACGGACAAATCTATGCCCAGGCGCAGGGTCCTCTCGTGTTGGGTGGATACAACGTGTCGAGCAATGGAAACACCAGGTCTCTGAACCATCCCACAACCGGACGAATCCCTTCCGGAGGCATCGTCGAGCGCACCGTGCCGTTCGACCTTTCGCACATGCGCAAGCTTTCATTGCTGCTCAACGATCCGGATTTTCGTACCGCAGAGCTGATGGCCTCCTCGGTGAACAAGCAGCTGGGCCGTGATGTAGCCCATTCAGTCGACAGTCGCCGGATCGAAATCGCCCCCAATCCAGAAGAGGATATTCCTGATCTTCTTGCCCGTATTGAAGCCATCGAGGTGGAAGTCTTTCCACGAGCGAAAGTGGTTGTGAATGAGCGGACGGGAACTGTTGTTATCGGCGGGGATGTGCGATTACAACCTGTCTCCATCCTGCAGGGCGGGCTGGTAGTGAACGTGATCAGCGAAGTCCAGGTGTCGCAGCCAAATGCATTCGGCCGGGGAAGCACCCAGGTGGTGCAGCAGACGACGGTCCAGGCGCAAGACAAGCCCGCCAACCGTATAGAGCTACGCGAAGGGGCGACGGTGGATGAACTGGTGGAGAGCCTGCAACAGATTGGCGCGACTGCCCGAGACATCATTTCGATTTTGCAGGCGATGAAAGAAGCCCAGGCTCTGGAAGCAGAATTGGAGGTCATGTAGTGGAAATGAACGGTATTCATGCAGCTTCCGGACAGCAGCCGGTCGTAAACGCCGACAGCCCAAAACTGAAATCAGCAGCGCACGAGTTTGAGGCCAGTCTTATGAAAGAGTTTCTGAAGCCTTTGGAGCACGACTCTCTCTTTGCAGAGGATAAATCGGGCGATTCGGACGAACAGGGGAGTGCCGGCACGCTGATGAGTTTCGGCTCTCAGGCCATGGCCAAGGCAATCTCCGAACACGGCGGCTTTGGAATCGCAGCGAAAATACTGGATCATTTTCGGACACATCCAGGTGCGCCTTTCTCCAACAACGCCAGTGTCTCTAAGTAGTTCTTAAGAATGGGAACTTTCTTAATTACTAAAGTGTTCATTTCTGCTGCCGATGAACTAGAGCGAGGAGGAGGCAGGGAAATGAATATTCAAAACGATCTTCAGGGCTTGCAGCAAATCCTGGGCGGTTCGGACTTGTCCGGCGGAAAAGCGGCTGGAGCTCAAAGCACAGGCAGCGTTACAGACGCCAACGATCAGGCACATCTTAGCGCAGCCGCGCGCCTGGTAAGCCAGGCGGTTTCTCTTCCTGAGATTGACACGCAAAAGGTTGCGGCGGTGCAGGCCGCTCTGGCGGATGGAAGCTATCAGATGAGCTCTTCCAATGTAGCGGCTAAGCTGATCGATCACATGCGGCTGAACCAGAAATTCTGAAGGTTCAGGGAAAGGTATCACGATGGCGGACGAGGTTGAGTTGACAATGAACTCGCTCCTTGAGCAGGTGATCGGGGGGTTGGCAATGAATGATGCCCCGCGGCTCAGGAACCTACTGCAGATGACAGATAAAGTCGAAGCGCCAAAGCAAGAAGCACAACTACTTCAGGCAATCTCTCGAAAACACCTGCTGGCCGCTGTATTGAACGAGACGGCGCGTAATCTGCGGCTGCTCGAGCGACTGGGCTTGCGGGCACGTGGCGGGGAACACACAGGAAGCTACGAACGGCTTTAGTAGCCGGGAAAGAAACGGAGGAAGCAGGCAGCGATGGCCACATTGAACATGGCTTTTGACATTGCGACAAATGCGCTTGAGGCAGATCAATCGGCGCTCAATATTGTCTCTAACAACGTGGCGAATGCAAGCACTCCCGGCTATACGCGCGAAGTTGCGAACTGGCAGGAAAATGATCCCGTGACGATCAACGGCATTAGCTATGGTCAGGGCGCCCAGGTCACCGGCCCGGTTTCGCAGCGCGATCGCGTGCTTGAACAGAGCCTGCAGCAGCAGGATCAGGTAGCGAGTGCGTCGACCGCCCGTCTGACGGCGCTGGACCAGCTTCAAAGCATCTTCAGTCAGGTGACAACCGCCAACTCGAGCAGCTCGACGGCTGCGACAAACGGAATATCACAGGACCTGGCTGCGTTCTTCGATTCCCTTTCGCAGCTTGAATCGAGCCCCTCTGACAATTCCCTGCGGCAGCAGGTGCTGACGTCTGCCGCGAACCTTGCCGGTGATTTCCAGGCGGCCTCTTCCCAGCTTTCCGGCCAGCAGACTTCGCTCGATCAACAAAGCACAAGCTTGATAACTCAGATCAACACCCTTACGCAGTCGATCGCCAACCTCAATCTGGAGATTCAATCCGCCAGCCCGAATTCCGATGCCGGCACGCTCGAGGATCAGCGCCAGCAGGATCTGACCCAGCTCTCTCAATTGATCGGCATTCATCAGATCCAGACCGAAGACAACGGTCTGACGATTACCACTTCGAGCGGTGCGCTGCTGGTTTCTGAGGGAAAGTCTTATTCGCTGACCACCGGGCCACTTGGCGGTGTGACGCATTTTTTCGATGCGGAGGGCAACGACATCACCACAGCGTTGGCTTCAGGAGGCGGCCAGATCGGCGGCTTGATTGCGGTGCGCGACCAGGATATTCCTCAGGTGGAGAATGCGCTCGATACGCTGGCCTTCAGCCTTGGTACGCAAGTCAACACGGTGAATGAGGCGGGCTCGGATGCCAACGGAAATCCAGGAGTGGTGATCTTCAATCTGCCTGGGACATCCGCAGGCGCGGCGGCGGCGATCTCGGTCGCGGTCACGGACCCATCGCAGATTGCCGCGGCAGCGTCAGGGCAGGGTTCGTTGGATGACACCAACCTGCTGGCGATGGCCAACTTGCAGAATCAGGCGATCGTTGCCGGATCAACGCCGGCGAACTACTTCTCCGATTTCATCTCCGCGCTCGGCAGCCTGGTTTCAGGGGTCTCAACGCAAAATGCAGCGCAGCAGGCATCGGTAACGCAGTTGCAGAATCAGGTGGACTCGCTCTCATCGGTCGATCTGAACGAAGAGGCCTCCGCGATGGAGACACTGGAGCAGTCCTATCAGGCGGCGTCGAAGATATTCACCATTCTCGATAGTGTGATGACGTCTGCTTTGAACCTCGGCGTTCCGACCGCCTATACCAGCTAGCCAGACAGGAAAACACCATGCGCGTCAATCCGGACTATGTGACAAACCTTGTCAACTCACTCGATTCGACCAGCTTGAACGAGCAGACGCTTACCGAAGAACTTTCAAGCGGAGTGAAGGTGAACTCGCTGAGCGACAACCCGGCCGCGGCCGGGGAGAATATTCTGCTCACCTCGCAGTTGAGCACGGACGACACGTTTTCGACGACCGCGAGTTCCGCCGAGAACCTGCTGCAGGTGAGCGATTCGGCGCTGGGCAACGTGGTGACCCAGCTTACCACCGCCATCTCGCTCGCTACCCAGGCGAACAATGGAGTGCTAAATTCCGGCAATCTGCAGGCGATTTCAACCCAGTTATCCGGCATTCGCGACGAGGTTCTATCGTTGGCGAATTCGTCCTATCTGGGTCGATATATTTTTTCCGGGAGCCAGGGGGGGACGCAGCCCTTTACGCTCGACAGCACCACGTCTCCCAATACGGTCACTTACCAGGGCGACGGCGACGTAAGCTACGTCCAGACGCCGGCTGGGCAGAAGATTCAGACGAATGTCCCCGGCGACCAGATCTTCACGGCGGCTGGCGGCAACGTGT
Organism: Silvibacterium sp.; assembly: GCA_036264455.1. Classification (GTDB taxonomy): domain Bacteria; phylum Acidobacteriota; class Terriglobia; order Terriglobales; family Acidobacteriaceae; genus Silvibacterium. The sequence continues at coordinate 9,235 of DATAQX010000543.1, forward strand.
TGGGTTCGCTCAATGCCCTGATCGCCGATTTTTCTTCCGGAGCACCATCGGCCACCTCGGTGGCGGATCTGACGGCGTTAAGCCAGTCGCTCAACTATGTGGATCAGCAGCGGGCAGTGATTGACAACTCGATCAACCGGCTCACTGCTTCGAGCAACTACAGTTCCAGCGAGTCGACGCAACTACTCTCTGCACAAGACGACCTGATTCAGACCGATACCGCCCAAGTGGCAACCCAGTTGAGCACTGCAGAAACCCAGCAGACGGCCTTGACTCAGGTGATCGCGGCCATCGAGCAGCAGGGCACGTTGTTCAAAGCATTGTAATCATTTGAACAAAATGAGGAGCAGCTCATCCTCACCAATACTGGTCTATAACTGCGGCTGCGTCGTGCTTCGCCATGGGGTGAGCCGGTGGGCACAATAGAGCGTGAAAAAAAGCCTGCGTTTGGATAAAAGAATTGGTCCTGCCGGAGACCATCCGAATCGCAACGAAGATCAAATCGTTCAGAGCCAGGGCAGGCGAACGAGTCCTTCACGCAGGAAGATTTCAGCCATCAGCAAATCGTGCGGGCTGTCTATATCGATGGCCCTGCTTTCTGGAACCTCCAGCATCCGATGGGGTTTATCGAAATAGCCTGGCGCCTTTGCATGCGCCACATGATCCCGCCGCCATAGATATAATGTGCCGTTGATGCGATACACAACTGGGACGTCCTGCCTTCTAACGTAGGTGTTGCCGTCAGAGAAGCTTTGGTGCATGTAGCCATCGGCCGCAATATCAATGCAAAGCCATCGTGGATTGAACGATGGCCTGGACGCAGCCATAATCCCCACAGCACGGCTGTCCTCTTCGAGAAGCTGAAACTGGAGATGTCCGCGTGACAACAGCATCCTGGCCCGCGAAGGATCGCCCGACTCCCCTACGAATGCGTTTCAAAACTGCACCAGAGTCTACGAATGGCTGATCTTTCACCCCAAAACGCAGCGGCAGTCGAGGCGGAAGTTACGGCTCCGCCCGCTCATGGCATTGTAGGACGCCTGGCGCAGGCATTTGCTATTTATGGTTTTGCGAGCTTCGGTATTCGTGCGCTTAATTTTCTTCTCCTCATGGTCTATGCGCACTATTTACACCCCTTCGACTACGGAATCATCTACATGGCGGACATTATCGCTTCTTTTCTGATAATTTTTGCTGGACTATCGATCGACAGCGCACTCCAGCGCCTGTATTTCCAACACAACCACGATATGGAAGAGCTCCGCAGCTACCTCGGGACTGCCATTCGCTTTGGGCTCTCCTGGATGATCGCATTCCTGGCGTTGGTCCTCATCGCCGGTAGAAGCCTTCAATCCTATCTGGCAGTTCATGTAGCTGTACCGTTCTATCCATATATCGCGATGGCGATGGGAACGGCGACAGCGACGCAAGGTATGCAATATCGCCTTGCCGTTTACCAGGCCGCGCGCCGCCCGCGTTCTTATGCCTTCCTGGCGTTGGTCATGTTTGTGCTCACCGCCGCAGGATGCATTTATGGAGTTGTGATCCAGCGCGGCGGCGCCATTGGAATGATGAGAGGAAAGCTGGTCGGGGCGGTGCTGACATTTCTGGTCGCCCTGTGGAGCATGCGGGGTCTTCTCACGGCGCGGTTCCAATGGAGATTTGTCCGCGATTCGCTGACTTTTAGCCTGCCTCTGGTTCCTCATCTTGTAATGGCGAGTGGCTTGGTTGTCGCCGACCGGCTCATCCTTGCACATTACCGGGATCTAAGCGAAGTGGGCATCTATTCCCTTGCTTACACTCTGGGTATGGTCATGTTCCTCGTGACGCAGTCACTCTCTCTGGCATGGCTTCCGATGTTCTTCGAGCTGGCCGATGGCCGCGAAGAAAATCGTCAACTGTTGAGCCGAATCTGCTCGGGATTAGTGATCTTCCTGGTTGCCATCGCATGCCTTGGGATACTACTCTCACCGCCGTTTATACATGTCGCTCTCGATCACCGGTATCACGCGGCTGCACAAATTGTGCCTTTGATTGTTATGGGCTATTTGTTTCATGCGCTATTCTCGCTTTTTACTTTTTCGATCCTCCAGGCGAAACGGACGGCATTTGTCTTCATGATCAGCTTGACGGCATTCTCCGTAAACGTGGCTCTGAACTTCGCACTTATTCCACGATGGGGAATGTATGGCGCGGCCTGGGCAACGACAATGGCCTACGCTGTCGAGGCTCTCTTCGCATTTCTGTTGGCGCAGCGCTTCTTTGCGTTGTCCTATCGAGTGACCGAGATTTTCTCGGGGTTTGCCGTCGCCGGAGGAGCGCTCTGGTTGACCCAGCTGCCGTCGATGCTGCGATGGCAAGGACTCCTGCTTGTTTTTTTTGCTGTCGTGGCCCTGGGCCTGCTTGCGCTCATTGGCAGGCGTGACCTGCTGAGCGCCTTTACCATCATTCGAACAACGCGAAAGCGCGAGCCTCAGGTTGCCGGGTGAAACCAGCATTCACGCCGTTCTTCAGAATGGCGTTGCATCCGTCCAAAGTGCATTTGTTGATTGGCCATCTCACCTGAAAGGTCAGAGTCGAATGCTCTGTCTGTTTTTGGGACACTACTCGTCCATCAGCACTCTTTATGCCGATATCTCCGCCAGCGGCGTAGCCAAAGCGCCCGGCGGAGGAAACGATGAAGCCATGGATCAGGTCCGTTGTCTGTCTCATCTGTATTGTGGGCGCTGTTGAGTGTTGGTCGCAGGAAATTTCAGAAGTGGTGGCGAATACCGCTGTCGCAACCGCAACGGATATGGCAACAACAACAACCGCGAACCCTCTTGTAAAGAAACCGGAAACGGAGTTGCCCTCAACCGTAGTTACAGGCAGAGGCACTTTACCTTTGCCAGCCACAACTCCTCGAATTGCTGACAGGAAATATTTTTTCCTAAACGGCTTACATGCAGGGATGGCGGTACTCGACGTCGAGATGACCCAACACTGCATTGCTGCGAAACAGTGCAGAGAAGCAAATCCGGTGATGCCTTCTTCGCACGCAGGACAATTGAGCGTCAACTTCGCATTGGTGGCATATGAAAGCTGGTTTAGCTATTGGCTCAAAAAACATCATCCGAGGGTGTGGTGGGTTCCTCCGCTGGCTGGAACTGTTGTGCATTCAGCAGGTGTTGTCACCGGCGTCGAGCACTATTAGGAGAGTCGGGATCGATGTCATCTCAAATCGAAGCAAGTGGCCAGATCGAAGTTTTTCCGACGGTGACGTTACATCGTGGATCACTGACGTAGGCGCTCGTAGTACGATGCGGAAGCGGAGGGCGGCTTACGACGGATCCATCTGGCCCCGCGGCTGACCCCACATGCACGCCATTTCGCGAAGTACATAGACATCCCTGTTCCTGAATACGATCAGTTCGTATTCTGGCGTAACGGGTCACCCTCCGGGCAGCACGCCCGAACCCTTCGGGAATTTGTCGCAGTCATCGAGAAGGGGCAGGTGTCCGCCTTCAATGGCCATTTGCCCGGCAGTGATTTTCCAAGTGGATTGCAAATGTGTTTGGTGACTATCCTCTGGCGAAGACAGTGCGGCAGCTTGAGGAGAGTTATCGCCTGAGCAAGTCGCCCGATGTTTTGCCAAGCCTTGTCGATGCTATCCGTTCACGCTATGAATTTGTCGATCCTCTGGCTGAAGTTCACGACTGAATGAGCTGTCGACAGAATTTTCCCATTACGGTTCAAGATCACAGATTCCGAATTGGCGCGGCATAGCCGGTCTGTTGTGTCGAAGACGCGGATAGAAT
>DATAQX010000551.1:0-14769 GCA_036264455.1 Silvibacterium sp.
TCGTGTCCCGTTGATCGTAGAGGGGCATATTTCGCAGCCCGAAGAGATCAGACGAGCTCTGGACATTGGCGCATACGCGGTAGTCGTAGGGTCCGCAATCACTCGTCCTGAGTCGATTACCGCACGCTTTGTAAAGGCTATCCATTCCTGATTCGATTTAGGGTCGATTTTCCTGGGCGTGCGTTTTTCCTGCCTGACTTTCTTGTACTTGCAACTCGGTACAGTTGTCTATACATCATGGTAACTTTGTTGAGGACCCTTCTCGCGGTCGTGATGGAAAGGTGAGAAGTGTCAAAAAGCTAAAAAAGGAAAAAGATACGCATGGCCCGCGCCTATCCGCATGCAATGCTTCAGGAAATCTACGAACAACCAGAAGCGCTTGCGGCGACAATTGCCCATTATGCCCCCGGCGGCTCGCTGAGCGCTGAGTCGTTCCCGAATGTTGCGGAGATTCTTCGCGGGCGACAGCGGTTGGTTATTGCGGCCAGCGGTTCGAGCCGCCACGCCGGCCTGGCCGGCGAGATCATGCTCGAGGACTATGCCGGCCTGGCGGTGGACGTGGAATATGCGAGCGAATATTGCTATCGCTCGACGCACACTCTGCACGACCCTGGCGTGCTGGTGATCTCACAGTCGGGCGAGACAGCCGACACATTGGCAGCGCTGCGCGAGGCCAGATCTCGCGGTTTGGCTACCGTGGCAATTACAAACAATGCCGAGTCGACAATGGCACGCGAGGCCGATTCGTCTCTGCCAACGATCGCTGGCAGGGAAAAGGCGATTCCCGCGACGAAGAGTTTTACCACGCAGCTGTGCGTTCTTTACCTGCTTACGCTTTACCTGGCACGGCTTGGCGGACGGATGACTGCACAGACCGTCTCCGCACACCTTGAACAATTGGAACGCTTACCGGCTTCACTGGCGGCATGGCTGGAGCGGTGGGAACTGCAGATCAACGAAGTTGCCGAAGAGACCCGATCTGCGCGCGGATTCCTCTATCTTGGCCGGGCCATTCACTATGCGATCGCCCGTGAAGGCGCGTTGAAGCTGAAAGAGTCGGCTTATATCCAGGCCGAGGGATATCCGGCCGGTGAACTTAAGCATGGGCCGAACGCCTTGGTAGGTGAAGACTCGCCCCTCGTTGTGCTGGCGACGCGAGACGAATTTGATCCCGACTCAGTCCTGCGTTACGAAAAAACCCTGCAACTGATGCGCGATATGCAGGCACAGGGAGCGACGATTTTTTCGATCATTACCGAAGGCGACAGGCAGGCGGCCGACTTGAGCCGCTACTCGGTGACCGTGCCGGCTGTCGACGAATTTCTATTGCCATTGCTTGAGGTCGTGCCCTTGCAGTTGTTTGCATACTTCACAGCGATTCTTCACGGAGTGAATGTGGATGCTCCGCGGAACCTCGTCAAGGCTGTGGTAACCGAATAGTATGCGGTCATCGTGATGCTCCTGGGAACAGGATCTTATAGTGAATCGCTGTTCCCTGGGCTGTGTTCCCTGGCTTCTCCTACTTTTGTGCCTGTTCGAAGCGTTTGTTGATCTCCTCCCAGTTGACCGTGTTCCACCAGGCGGCGAGGTAGTCGGGCCGTCTGTTCTGGTATTTCAGGTAATAGGCGTGCTCCCATACATCGTTGCCGAGGATGGGATATTTGCCCTGGAGTAGCGGATTGTCCTGGTTGGGGGTGGTTGTAATAGTAAGTTTGCCGCCATCCCAGAGAAGCCAGCCCCAGCCAGAACCGAATTGCTTCGCGGTCGTCTCATTGAACTGCTTCTTGAAGCTTTCGAAGTCGACGAAGTCCTTGCGAATCTGCGCTGCAATCTTGCCGGTGGGTTCGCCTCCCCCGCTGGGCTTCATGATTGTCCAGAACATGGAGTGGTTAACGTGGCCGCCGCCGTTGTTACGCACAACGGTGCGGATGTCCTCGGGGATGCTGTTGAGATTGCGAATGAGGTCTTCAGCCGTGTGTTTCGCGAGTTCGGGGTGCTTCTCGATAGCGCCGTTCAGGTTGTTGACATAGGTCTGATGGTGCTTGTCATGATGCAGCGTCATAGTCGCGGCGTCGATGTGTGGCTCGAGGGCGGAGTAGTCATAGGGAAGAGGTGCGAGTTCGTAAGCCAAAGCGGTTCTCCTTCACTTTTGGATGCTTGTCCGAAACCTTTGCGCGGGTCCGGACTCGATATGTGCGTTCTCGATCATACTGGATGCGGAAGAGTCGCGAAGGGGTGCAAGGGCTGTGGAAGAAGAAGTGAGCGCGGGGCTTGACCGGGTTCGTGGCCGCGAGGCGAGCCGGAAAGCCCCGTTTGCCGTTAGTTGCCGGTGTCCGCTGGCGGCTGGGGCACGAGAGCGCTCATGGTTGCCTCATCCAGGTTGCCGGTCTGCTGCAAGTCGGCGCCTGCCTGGAAGGCGATGATGGCCCCGCTGGTGTGCAGTCCGAGAATCCCGTCGATCCCGTTTGGTGAAAAGCCCCGAATCGTGAGGTACAGCTGTGCTGCCCGGACGGCAAGATCGGGCAGGGGTCCAACGCTGAATTGCTGAAAAGACCCGTTGAGTTGGGTGTCGTAATGATTGATGGCATAGTTCGGTCCGTTGTAACCTCGTGCGAACGATGCCCAGTCGTGCGCCTGTAGGGGAGCGGACAGCTTTGCCGACTCCAGAAAGGAACGAAAGGCATTCAGTTGCGCATCTTCCGAGTCGATCATGGCCGCGACCATGGTTTCTACGTCCGGGAAGCCGGCAGCTGAGAAGTTTTCGCCCATGATCTGACCAATTCCCCAGGACGCGCTTTGGAGAGCTGCGTCGGAATTCAAGGCAAGCGCCTCGTTGAGCCGGGTGTATTGGTTAGCTCCGGAGGCGCCGTATCCCCCCGGCTGGGGGTTGCTGATATCCGGGTTGCTGGCGTCGAAGGCTCCGCCCGTAAGTTTGCTGAAAATGTGGCGTTCAAAGAGAATTTGGGGGCGCCGATCAGGCAGAAATCCGCATCCCCTCGTCTCAACGTGCAGTACGGTCCAGACTTCCGCGGCGTGTACATTGAGTGTGTTAGCTACGGCGGCCAGGCCGGCAGAATCGAGCGCTAAAGTTCGTCCAATGAAGTTCATCTTTACCTCACACAAGAATCGAATCAAGGTGCATGACAGCGATAGAACAAGGCACAAATGGATGGAAAAAGCCAGAGGCCTTCCCTCGGTGAGAAGGAGGGTCTTTTGGCAGGCTTCCATTTAAGCGCTTAAAAGGAACGAACTACAAGTGTTTTCCAGGCGCGAAGGTTGACATGGAGGCCAGGAAGACACTTGGTCTTCACGGCTGAACGCAATCCTTCTAAAGCATTCGATACATTACATATGCTTCGACTAACCCTGCAGTTGGGTGGCGAAAAGCTGCGGGAACTCGCCCCACGATTTCAAAACCCATGCGCTTCCAGAGACGCACGGCCCGTTCGTTCATGCTGACAACGATGTTGAATTGCATGGCGAGGAAACCGCGACTATGAGCGCGGTGAAGAGAATGCTGGCACATGGCTGTAGCGATACCGCGGCCTGCTGCCCAGGGAGCGGTCATATATCCACAGTTGGCCACGTGCGATCCGTTTCCACCCTGATTCGGCCGCAGGTAGTACGAGCCCACTATTTCCCCGTCCTGCATTGCAACAAAGACTTCGTGGCTCGGCGCGAACCAGTAGTCGAGGGCGTCGTCTTTCGAGAGATCGGTAGGCAGCGTGTAAGTTTCTCCGGCGCGGATGGCAGGCTCGATGACTTTCCATATGGCGGAAGAGTCAGCAACGGTGGCGGCGCGGATAAGGACCTGACCAGGATCACGGTGAAGATTCATCGTCTGGCGCACCCTATTAAAGACTATGACATCCAAAGAAATGCCTTAGAGATTCAAACACTGTATCCGGGCCTCGATTCCCGGCGCGGGATGATTTTGGGGCCATTTTCGTTACACTGCGAGAGTAGAGTGTGGGTTTTGTTAACGGCTACATCTCCTTAGAATTGAATCTGCTTTGGCTCGCTCAAAAATAACTCGCCGGCAACTGCTGCGAACAGCGGGCGCTTCGGGCATGCTCGCGTTGAGTGGGCCCGCAGCTGCAATTGCTGAGGGCCTCCAGAATCAGCCGAAGGCTCCCCCTGTAAAGCCGGGACAGGAGCCGCAGCCGGAATCGCAGGCAGCGCAGAAATATCCCCAGCAGCCGGGCGTCTTCATCAATCGCCCATTAACCCAGGTTTCAAAAGCAGCCGACGCGCTGCTCGATGACTTGACTGCGCGGGGCTGCGACTTTTTTTATAACGAAGTGGGGTTGAAAAGCGGGCTGGTGCGGGATCGCGCGCCGGCGATAGGGCGTTCGTTGAGTCGTGTGTCCAGTATTGCCGCGACAGGGTTCGGACTGAGCGCATTGTGTATTGCGGCAAAACGGAACTACCTGCGGCCGAGCGACTGCGAGCAGCGGGTAGAGAAGACGCTGGCGTTTCTGCTCGAGGAATGCCCGCATGAGCACGGATTTCTGTATCACTTTATCGACATTGACAGCGGCCAGCGCATGTTCGGCAGCGAGCTCTCCTCGATCGATACGGCGTTGTTATTGTGTGGCGTGCTGTTGTGCCGACAGTACTTTGCGGGCAACACACGGATAGAGGCGTTGGCAACGACATTCTACCGGCGCATCGACTGGGAGTGGATGCTCAACGACGGCCCAACGCTTTCGATGGGCTGGCTGCCTGACCAGGGATTTCTAAAACACAGGTGGGATATTTATTCCGAACTGATGACTATGTACCTGATGGCCATCGGATCGCCGACCCATCCCATTCCCGCCGAGACATGGGATGCGTTGCAACGGCCGGTGGTCGCATTTGGCGGCATCGAGTACATCAGCGGAGTAGCGCCGCTCTTCATTCACCAATATGCGCACGCGTGGGGCGACTATCGCGACCAACGGGATCTGCACGCGAACTACTTCACGAATTCGATTGCCGCAACCCGCGCGCACCAATTGTGGTGCCTGACTGAGGGGCGGAACTTTCCCTGGATCGATCAGGACATGTGGGGAATTACCGCATCGGATTCGCGCGCCGGGTATCGCGTATGGGGTGGACCGCCGGCCATGGGGCCGCTGGATGGAACGCTTGTGCCGAGCGCCGCAGCCGGTTCGCTGCCATTCTTGCCGGCTGAGTGCTCGCATGTGCTGTTGAGCATGCACCAGAAGATGGGCGACAGGGTTTGGACCAGATATGGGTTTGTGGATGCATTCAATCCCAAGTCAAACTGGTTTGCCGAAGATATTCTCGGAATCAATCAGGGCGTCAGCGTACTGATGGCCGAGAATCTACGAAGCGGCTTTGTGTGGCAATACTTCATGAAAAATCGCGAGATCGTGAATGCGATGAATAAGGTCCAGTTCCATCCTGACCCGGATGCGAATACGCAGGTGCTTTGAATTCGTTGACTTGAATCAATGATTCGGAATGGATCGATCGTTTCTTGGAGGATTCATCGAGGTGCGATAGAGTTCCGGGAGAAGTTGTCTTTGTTTGCCTGCTGTAAATAGTACGGAGCATTTTTGATGACGGAGCTGGTACCGCAATATACGTGGGTGGACGGTCAGGGTCTGGCCTTTGGGGCGCCTGGCATGGAGCCACGCTGGACTTCCGCTGCGAAGGACACGGTAGGCACGGCCTACGCTGCCTCCAGCCGAGCCTGGTACACAATCTCCCACGGCATTCTCAATGAGATTTATTACCCGACCATCGACCGGCCGCAGATCCGCGACATGGAGTTTCTGATTACGGATGGCGAAACCTTCTTTCACGAAGAGAAGCGCGATCTCAAGCACGAGTTTGCCTATATCGACTCCGATGCGCTGGGGGTGCGGATTACGGGGCGTGATCCTGAGGGCCGTTACACGCTGACTAAGGAGATCATCAACGATCCACATTACCCGGTGGTGCTGATTCACGTGCGCTTGGAGGGAGATGATAACTTTTTGTCGCGTCTCCGAGTGTACGCGCTGCTTTCTCCGCATATTGAAGGTGGCGGCATGGGAAACTCGGCGCGCACGCTGCTGGTTGCGGGCAAGCTGGTGGTGGTGGCGTGGAAAAACCATACGTCACTGGCCTTTACCGCCGACTGCGGCTTCAGCCGGGCAAGTTGCGGCTATGTAGGAAAGAGCGACGGGTGGCAGGACTTGAAATACAACCTGACAATGGACTGGGAGTTCGGATCGGCGCTCGATGGCAATATCGCGGTCATGGGGGAGATCGAACCGCAGTACACGCGGGAGTTCACGGTTGCGATTGGTTTCGGCGAGGGACACCATGCGGCATTGTCGACGACCCTGGGAGCCTTGGCGACTCCATTTGACAAGCATCTGAAGCGATTCATCGAGCAATGGCATCGGGCGGCCAGTCCGCGCGAGTGGGCTGTCAATGCGAAGGATGGTGGCAGGCTGCTGCAGGTCAGCCACAATGTCGTGCTGGCGCATGAGGACAAGACCTATGCGGGAGCATTCATTGCGTCGGCGTCTATCCCATGGGGATATGCAAAGAGCGACGACGATCTCGGCGGCTACCACCTGGTGTGGACACGTGACATGGTGCAGAGTGCGACCGCGTTGCTGGCGTGCGGTCGCGTGGATACCGCTCGGCGCGCGCTGACCTACTTGGCTTGCACACAGCGGCCGGACGGCGGGTTTGCGCAGAATTTCTGGATCGACGGGACGCCCTACTGGACGGGAATCCAACTGGACGAAGTGGCGTTTCCGATCATGCTGGCCTGGCGACTGTGGAAGCTGGACGGGCTGGGAGAGTGGGACATCTTCCCCTTTGTCGAGCGCGCGGCAGGATTCCTGGTGCGCTACGCGCCAGTAACCCAGCAGGAGCGCTGGGAAGAATGCGCGGGTTATTCGCCTTCGACGCTGGCCGCGGTGATCTCCGGACTGATCTGCGCAGCGGAACTGGCCCGCGCTCACGGAGCCCCTGAACTGGCAAAGTTCCTGGAAGAGCAGGCCGATTGGATCGAGGGTCACCTGGAAGACTGGACGGTGACCAACGACGGCGTTCTATTCCCGGACGTAAAACGCCACTATATGCGGGTTCGCCCGCCGGAATGCGGCGAGCCGTATGCGCACGAAGGCTGTGGATCGGAGACCATCCGGATAGCGAACCGGGCTCCAGGAGAGAAGGCGGAGTTCGAAGCGCGGGAGGTCGTCGACGGGGGATTTCTGGAGCTGGTCCGTTATGGCGTACGGCGGGCGGATGATCCCCTGATCGTGGACACGCTGAAGGTGATCGATCATGTGCTGAAGATCGACACGCCGAAGGGGCCATGCTGGAGACGCTACAACCACGATGGCTACGGGCAGCGGCATGATGGCGGTCCTTTCCAGGGATTCGGTCAGGGGCGCGCGTGGCCGCTGCTGACCGGCGAGCGGGCGCACTACGAGTTGGCGGCGGGAAGAGATGTGAGTTCTCTGATTGAGACTTACGAGAAATTCGCCTCCGAGGGCGGTATGATGCCGGAACAGATCTGGGACGAGCCGGATAAAGCCGGATTGGTTCTTGGCGGACCGGCGGGTTCGGCGATGCCGCTGGTGTGGGCCCATGCGGAGTATCTGAAGTTGCTGCGCTCAGTTTTCGACGGGCGGGTATTCGACCGGATTGCCGCGGTCGAGGAGCGTTATGCGAACGGGAGAGAACGCTGTAAGCTCGAAGTTTTCAAACTGCGCAGGCCAGTGAAGCTTATTCAGGCCGGGTACACACTGCGGATCATCGCACAGCAGCATTTTCGCGCTCTATGGACATTGGATAATTGGCAGACGGTAACGACGGTGGAGAGCGCGACGGTGGGTCGCGCCGGATCATTTGCCGATGTGCCGACCACTCCAGAGCAGACAGGCACGCTTTCATTTACTCTTTTCTGGCCGGAAGAAAACCGCTGGGAAGGCCATAATTATGATGTAACCATCGAGACTGCGAGTTGAGCCCCGAGAAGTTTTGAGCGAGAAACTTTGCGCCATCCAGCTGAGTGCCATACGGATTTACGACGGGCGGCGCATATTCGAGATTCATCTATTTCAGATCCGTGCGGGTGAAACCCGTGGAGAGAGGCCTTCATGAGCGAACTAGATCAGCTTTCCATCAATGCCCTGCGTTTTCTTGCAGTTGACGCGGTTGACAAGGCGAAGAGCGGCCATCCCGGGGCGCCGTTGGGTGATGCGCCTATCGCCTATCTGCTGTTTCATAAGTACATGCGGCACAACCCGAAGAACTCGCACTGGACGAACCGCGACCGCTTCGTGCTTTCGAACGGACATGCCTCGGCATTACTGTATGGTGCGCTGCATCTTTCGGGCTATGACCTGACCATCGAGGACCTGCAGCAGTTTCGTCAGTATGGTTCGAGGACACCCGGGCACCCGGAGCGCGGCGATACTGACGGCGTGGAAGTGACCACTGGGCCGCTGGGGCAGGGACTTGCCATGTCCGTGGGGCTGGCCATTGCCGAAAAGCACCTGGCAGCCATCTACAACCAGCCGGGTTTCGATATTGTCGATCACTACACGTACGGGCTCTGCGGCGACGGCGACCTGATGGAAGGCATCTCGCACGAGGCGGCTTCGCTGGCCGGGACGCTGGGGCTAGGCAAGCTGATCTTTCTTTATGACGACAACCTGATTTCGCTGGACGGACCAACAGAGCTCTCCTTTACCGAGAACGTCGAGAAGCGATTTGAGGCCTACCACTGGCATGTGCAGCGCGTGGCCGATGGCAACGATCTCGATGCAATCTCAAAGGCGATTGAGGCCGCCAAAGCGGTGACTGATAAACCTTCAATCATCGCGGTACGCACGGTGATCGGATACGGCAGCCCGATCGCCGGGACAAACAAAGTTCATGGCGAAGCTTTAAAGCCGGATGAGGCGGCGGAGACCAAGAAGAACCTCGGCTGGCCCGAAGACAAGTTCTTCTACGTGCCCGAGGAGGCACAGAAGAACTGGTCGACGATCATCGAGCGTGGCGCGAAGTATGAGAAAGAGTGGAATAAGCTCTTTGCGGACTACAAGAGCAAGTTTCCGGAGCTGGCAGCTGAGTTTGAACGTACACAGGCGGGCAAACTCAAGGATGGCTGGGAGAAATCGCTGCCCAGTTTCCCGACGGGTAAGCCGGTTGCAACGCGCAATGCCGGAAACGCGGTGATGAACGCCTTCGCGAAGGATGTTCCCGAGCTGATCGGCGGAGCGGCAGACCTGACGGCATCGACGAAGACGATTCTGAAGGATGGGGGCAATTTCCATATCGATCCTAAGGGCCGAAATATCTGGTTCGGCGTGCGCGAGTTCGGCATGTGCGCGGCGGTGAACGGAATGGCGGCGCACGGCGGCCTGATTCCGTACGGATCGACCTTCTTTACCTTCACGGATTACTGCAAGTCGGCGCTTCGAATGGCGGCGATCATGCACACTCAGTCGATTTTCGTCTTCACTCACGATTCGATCGCTCTGGGTGAAGATGGTCCGACGCATCAGCCAATCGAGCAACTGATGATGCTGCGTGCGGTGCCATTCCTGACGGATTTCCGGCCAGCTGATGCGAATGAGACAGTCGCGGTCTGGCGGCTGGCGCTGGAGCGCAAGAGTCCGTGCTTCATGGCGTTCTCACGACAGGACCTGCCGGTTCTCGACCCGGAGAAGCATGACATTTATGAAGGTGTAAAGCACGGCGCGTACGTTGTCGAGGAAGGCAGCGAGTCGCCGGATCTGCTGATCGTAGGAACCGGCTCGGAGGTCTGGACTTCTCTGGATGCGGCTACAGAACTCAAAAAGCAGGGATTGACTGCGCGGGTCATCTCCATGCCGAGCTGGAAGATCTTCGAAGAGCAGAGCGCCGAGTACAAGGCCTCGATCTTCCCTGATCACTTGCCGAAGCTGGCCGTGGAAGCGGGCAGTCCAATCGGGTGGTGGAAATATGTGGGCCGCCATGGCGACGTGATCGGGCTGGAGCGCTTTGGTGCGTCGGCCCCCGGCAAGAAGGCGCTTGAGGAACTGGGCTATAGCATTGCCAATATCGTGAATCGGGCGAAGACGCTGGTGGAGAATGCACGTAAGGCGGAAGCCGCGCTGGCGGGGAAATAACCATGAAGCTGGTAGTCGGAGCCGATCACGCGGGCTTTCCCCTGAAGGAGGAGGTTCGCGGCTATCTGGAGCGCCTTGGTCACGAAGTGATCGATGTGGGCGCCTACAATACCGAACCCTCCGACTATCCCGATTTTGCCGAGGCCGTAGGGCGCGTTCTGATAGCTGGACGTGCCGAACGCGGCATCCTGGTTTGCGGCAGCGGCGTAGGGGTGAATGTTGCGGCCAATAAGATGCCGGGAATCCGCGCCTGCATGTGCCACGATACGTATTCGGCGCACCAGGGCGTAGAGCATGACGATATGAACGTTCTGGTGATGGGCGCGCGCATTATCGGCCCGGCGCTGGCTTTCGATCTGGTGGCGAGCTTTTTGCACGCTCATTTTCAGAAACAGGAAGAGCGTTTTGTGCGCCGGTTGACTAAGGTGAAAGCAATTGAAGCGCGCTATATGCCGGAGGCAGCGAAACAACATGTCGGCTGAAATTCGTCTCCACGTAATCGGATAGAAGTACTGACTAGAGCAGCGATGCGAGAACAGCGATGACCGATATCAGCACCATTCTGTGGGATGTGGGCGGCGTTCTGCTGACCAATGGCTGGGATCACGAAGAGCGAGCTGCCGTTCTTTCGCAGTTCAAGGTGGACCGCGCGGAGTTTGAGGAGCGGCATCCTGAAGCCAATGACGCGTGGGAGAAAGGGCTGATCACGGTCGAGGAGTATCTGCATCGGACTGTCTTCTGGGAGCCACGCGACTTTCAACCGCAGGAATTTATCGAAGCAATGAAAGGCCAGTCACGCGTGCTCGCGGACAGCGCTCTTGGAATCCTCGAGAACCTGGCTGCATCTCAGGATGTAGACCTGGGGATGCTGAACAATGAAGCACGCGAGCTGAACGACTATCGGATCGAAGAATTCGGTTTCCGTGGGTTCTTCGATTTCTTTATCAGCTCCTGTTATGTCGGTTTGCGCAAGCCGGCGGCACAGATCTATCGTCTGGCTCTTGATGTCTTGCAGTGTGAGCCGGGAGAAGTAGTCTTCATCGACGATCGCGCGGGCAACGCCGAAGCGGCAGCGGCGTTGGGGATTCATGCCATCCGATATGAGGGCGCCGCGCAGCTTGCGCGCGAACTTGCCGCACTGGGGATTGAAACAATGCAGGCTTGAGCAATAGCCGAGACGATTACAAAGCCGAATGCGGTGAATGAGACCTCACCGCAGAAACCGAAAGGCGCAAGGAGAATTCCATGGCGACGACCGAAGTAAAGATAGCCCCCGAGAATATAGAGGCAGCATCGCGACCGAATGAGCGCATACCCGAACCCGGAGTAGTGGTGATCTTTGGCGCATCGGGCGACTTGACCAAGCGCAAGTTGCTGCCTGCCCTCTTCCATCTTGAGCAGCAGGGCTTGTTGCCCAAGGAGTTTGCCATTGTCGGCGTGGCCCGCCGTGATTTGAAGAGCACCTTCGCGGCCGACATGAAGGACGGCATCCTTAAGTACGGCGACGGTAAAGAGGGTGACCCCGCAATCGATGAGTTCATTGAAAAAGTGGACTACCACGCGATGAACTTCGACGATGACAGAGGCTATACCGACCTGAAGGCGCTGCTTGATCAGATCGACAGGGAGCGCGGCACGAAGGGCAATCGGCTTTTCTATCTCGCCGTTGCTCCGGAATACTTTTCCGACATCATCAATCATCTTGGTGCGCATAACATGGCGCATCCGGAAAAAAGTCACACGCGAGTGATCATTGAGAAGCCGTTCGGGCACGATCTCGAATCGGCACGAGAATTGAATGACGAAGTCAATAAAGTCTTTGACGAAGAGCAGATCTTCCGTATAGACCACTATCTCGGCAAAGAGACGGTGCAGAACATATTGGTCTTCCGCTTTGCCAACGGCATCTTTGAGCCGATCTGGAACCGTAACTTCATCGATCATGTGCAAATCACGGCTGCAGAGAGCATCGGGATCGAGGGCCGCGGACCATTTTATGAGAAAGCCGGAGCGCTGCGTGATGTGGTGCAGAACCACGTGATGGAGCTGCTATCGTTCGTCGCGATGGAGCCGCCTGTTTCCTTCGAGGCTGATTCGGTGCGCGGGGAGAAAGTGAAGGTGTGGCGCGCGATCAAACCCATTCCGATTGAGAATACCGTGCGTGGCCAGTATTCGCTGGGAATGGAGGATGGGCAGCAGGTGCAGGGCTATCGCGAAGAGGATCGCGTGGATCCGAACTCGACCACCGAGACCTTTGCGGCCCTGAAGCTGGAGATAGAAAACTGGCGCTGGGCAGGCGTTCCGTTCTATCTGCGCGCGGGTAAGCGGCTGGCCAAGCGCGTCACGGAGATCATGATTCAGTTTAAGCAGCCGCCATTGTTGCTTTTCGACCGTTCTAATACTGGGCCGTGCAATGAGATTCAGCCGAACATTTTGACCATAAGGATACAGCCGGACGAAGGCATCTCGCTGCGTTTTGGAGCTAAAGTACCGGGGCCGGATACGAATGTCTGCCCAGTGATTATGGATTTCCAATACGCCACCGCGTTCGGCGTGAATTCCGCAAATGGCTATGAGCGCCTGCTGCTCGACTCAATGCTTGGTGACCAGACATTGTTTGCGCATCGCGACGGCGTGGAGGCGACCTGGGGGCTGTACACGCCGGTCCTGGAAGCGTGGTCGAAAGCAAGGCCAAAAGATTTCCCCAACTATAGGAGCGGCTCGTGGGGGCCGAAGGCGGCCGATGGGCTGATTGGGCGCGATGGCCGGCAGTGGCACAGGATTTGAGATTAGAATCGGGGCGCATGGCACGAAAGACTGCAGTTGAATATCGTGTGTACGACGGGCCGGATGCATTGAGCAGAGCGGCGGCCGAGCATTTTCTAGAGACAGCACAGGCGGCGGTGACGGCGCGCGGCAAGGCTCGCATCGCGATCTCCGGCGGCAGCACACCCAGGAGAACCTTCGCCCTGCTGGCTAATCCCGCAGAAAAGTTCCTGAAGGCAATGCCGTGGGAGCAGATCGAGCTTGACTGGGTGGATGAACGCTGTGTTCCGCCGGATCATCCGGACAGCAACTACCGAATGACGCGCGAAGCGATGCTTAGCAAGGTTCCTCTGAAGCCGGAGCAGGTCTTTCGCATTGAAGGCGAGTTAGAGCCGGATGCAGCTGCGGCGCGCTATGAGAGCACGATTCGCGCGCAGTTCCGTCTGGAAGGCGCGGAGGTTCCCCGTTTCGATGTGCTGGCGCTTGGCATGGGTGACGACGGGCATACAGCGTCGCTGTTTCCGCACACAGACGCTCTTCATGAACTCGGCAGGATCGCGGTTGCGAATCACGTGCCGCAGCAGAAAGAAACCTGGCGAGTGACCCTAACGTGGCCGGTGATCATTGAAGCTGCAGAGGTGTTTTTCCTGATTGGAGGCAAGGATAAGGCCGACCCTTTGCATCGCGTGCTCCAGGGTCCGTATGATCCTGAGACGCTGCCGTCGCAACTGATCCAGCCAAAGAGCGGGAGGCTTCTTTTCCTGCTCGACAAGGATGCTGCCGCATTGCTGCCGGCGCCCGATGCACAGGGAGTGGGACGACTGGAGATAGAACGATGATTCTGGCCGGAGATGTAGGCGGCACAAAGGTCGTTCTGGCCCTGTACATTTTCGACCGCGGGCGGCTGAATCATGTACGGGAACAGATATTCCCCGCCAAGGAATATGGGGGGCTGGAAGATGTTGCGCGGAAGTTTCTGGCAGAGAGCGGTAACCCGGAAGTGACGGCAGCCTGCTTTGGCGTACCTGGACCGGTGCGCGGCGGGCGGCTGAAGCTGACGAATCTTCCCTGGACGCTCGATTCCCGGGACCTTGGCGCAGACCTGAAGATTGAACACCTCTTCCTCATCAACGATCTCGAAGCAAATGGATACGGGATTCCGGAACTCGCTGCCGACCAGCTTTACGTGTTAAGCGAGGGTGACGCCGGCGCAGTCGGCAATCGCGGGCTGGTCTCCGCGGGTACGGGACTGGGTGAGGCCATCCTAGTGTGGAACGGCAAGATGCACATCCCGATGGCGTCGGAAGGTGGACACTGTGATTTTTCCGCACGCAACGAAATCGAGATTGATCTCTTGCGGTATTTGCAGCGGACCCTCAACGGTCGTGTGAGTTTTGAACGTGTCGTCTCAGGGATTGGACTTAAAAATATCTATGCTTTTCTCCGCGATGAAAAGGGCATGGAAGAACCTGCATGGCTGAAGGAACGGATGCTGCACGAGGATCCAAACATCGCCATCGCAGAGCTGGGTGAAGCAGGTACGATAGAAATATGTGTGCGGACCCTCGATATGTTCGCATCGGCCTACGGCACGGAAGCAGGAAATCTGGCATTGAAGGTGCTGGCGGTCGGCGGAATGTATCTTGGCGGAGGGATCGCTCCAAAGCTATTGAAGAAGATGAAGGATGGAACTTTCATGAAGGCGTTCACTGATAAGGGACGCCTGAGTGATCTGCTGGTTCATACACCTGTGCGCATCATTCTCGAACCCCGCTGTGCGCTGTTGGGAGCGGCTGCGTATGCCGACGCGCGTGCCGCAGAATTAACCGGTGCGTCGATGCGCGCCGCATCCCGCTAGGTTACGAAT
>DATAQX010000566.1:0-5158 GCA_036264455.1 Silvibacterium sp.
CAGCGGCCGAGGCTGGAGTCGATCTGGGCGGATGTGAAGTTCGCGCTGCGGCAGTTGCGCAGGTCTCCGGGCTTCGCCGTGACCGCCATTCTCACGCTGGCGCTGGGCATCGGAGCCAACACCGCGATCTTCACGCTGATCGATTCGATCATGCTGCGGCCATTGCCGTATCCGCAGCAGGAACGGCTGATGCGCATCTCGGGGACTGACGAACAGGGCCGGCCATCTGCGGCAGACTTCCCGAAGGGATGGATTCGAGCGTGGCAGGGGCACTCGCAGTCGTTCGAGTCGATCTCCGGGTATGCCTCGAACGCAGAATCGAATGTCACCGGCAACGACGAGTCGGAGCGCGTGTTTGGGACAGCGGTAACGGTCAACACCTTCGATACTCTCGGCATTCATCCGGCGATTGGCAGCTTCTTCTCGCCGGAGAACGCGGGCGGCGGGCAGGACCTGGTCGTCGTGCTGAGCTACGGATACTGGCGCCAGCGCTTCGCCGGGAATCCTGGAGTGATCGGCGAGACCGTACGCATCGATGGGATCTCACGGCGCATCATCGGCGTGATGCCTCCCGGTGTGCGTTTTCCCTATGCCGACACGCAGTTTTTAGTCCCCATCGCATTCAAGGGTGGCGACCCGATCGATGCGTGGAAGGATTTCGGCAATCGCGCCTTCGGACGCCTGAAGGACGGAGTATCGCCGGCGGCCGCGCAAGCCGAATTGCGACGCCTGCACACCCCGCTCCTGAAGCTCTTTCCGTGGACGATGCCCGACAGCTGGGAGGCGAATACCGACGTCGTTCCGCTGCTCGATTCAGTCGTCGGCGACACGCGGCCTCGGCTGCTGCTGCTCTTCGGCGCAGTGGGGCTTATTTTGTTGATCGCATGCGCGAATGTCGCAAACCTGATGCTCGCACGCGCGACCTCTCGTGAGCGGGAAATGGCCATCCGCGGAGCGTTGGGTGCTTCGGCGACGAGGATCGTACGGCAACTACTCGTTGAGAGTGTGATCCTGGGTGCGATGGCGGGAGCGGTCGGCCTGGTGCTGGCGGCGGTGAGCCTGCGCGCTCTCACCGGTCTGCTGCCCGCGGATACTCCAAGGCTGGCGGACATTGCGCTGCACTGGCCGGTGTTTCTCTTTGCGTCGGGCGCGTCGGTGCTGACGGGGATAGTGTTCGGACTGGTGCCGGCGATCCGGATGGCGTCTCCGGACTTGCAGGAGGGCCTGAGGTCGGGGAGCAGGAGCGTCGCGGGGAAGGCCTCGCAGGCACGGATTTCGACGCTGCTGGTTGTCGGGCAGATCGGGTTGTCGGTGCTGGTGATTACTGCGGCAGGGTTGATGCTCCATAGCCTGTACAGTCTGTCGCGAGTAAATCCTGGGTTTCGAACAGATCGAATTGTAACTGCGGAAGTGGCACTTGACGCGACGGCGTGCCGGACACAGGGGCGCTGCCAGGGTTTCTTCCGCGAGCTGGTGGAAAAGGCCCAAGGCATAGCGGGCGTGGAGAACATGGCGCTCGTAGACTCGCTGCCGATGTCAAGCGGGTATGACCTGAACTATCCTTTTGATGCGGAGGGCCATCCGCGCCAGCCCACTCAGCAAGCGCCGCAGGGAGCGGGACGCATTGTTTCGACAGGCTATTTCGACACCGTCGGGTTGAAGCTTGTTCGGGGCCGATTCCTCACCGATTCCGACCAGTTGGGCGCAAGCCGTGCGATTGTGGTTAATCAGCAGATGGCCCAGACGCTGTGGCCGAACCAGGACCCGATCGGGAAACATGTCGAGGAACTGGCTGATGAGCCGACGCCGGGACTGCTCGATCCCAATATTGCGTCGGTGGTTGTAGGCGTGGTGAGTAATACGCATCATGATGGGCTGGGCAGCGATTTCGACAACGAAGTTTATCTGCCGATGATGGAGAAGAATGAACTACCGGTGATGACGATCCTGCTGCGGTCGAGGACGGATGCGGCAGAAACAGCGGCGGGGCTGCGCAGGGCGGTCGCGGCGATCGATCCTCTGGTACCGGTGACGCGGGTTCGCACGATGGACGAGGTGGTCGCGGCTTCGACTTCGGATTCGCGCTCGCTGACGCTGCTTCTGCTGGGATTTGGATTTCTCGCGGTGAGTGTTGGCGCAGTCGGCGTTTATAGCCTGATTGCATATACCGTGAGCTGGCGGACTCGGGAGATCGGCATCCGGCTGGCGCTGGGTGCGCGGCGGCGGGATGTGGTGATGATGATTGTGCGGCAGAGCTTTTTGCTGGCGCTCGGCGGATCGGTTGCAGGATTGTTTGTGGCGGCGGTTTCCGGACGATTGCTGAAGCAGTTTCTGTTCGAAGTGAGCCCGCTCGATCCGCTCACTTTTCTCAGCGTGCCGTTGCTGATGATGCTTCTGGCGCTGCTGGCCGCGTGGGTGCCGGCGCGGCGAGCGGCATCCATCGATCCGATGAAGGCGCTCCGCACGGAGTAGGAGGCACCACCATGAGCTGGCTCACGCGTCTCTTCGGCCGCCGCGATCTCTACAGCGATCTTGCCGAGGAAATGCGTGAGCATCTCGAAGAGAAGACCGAGCAACTCATGCACGGAGGTATGACCCGCGAAGAAGCCAGGCATGCCGCGCGCCGCGCCTTCGGCAACGCAACATTAATCGTGGAACATGGCCGCGAAGTGTGGCAGTGGCCGAGGCTGGAGTCGGTCTGGGCAGACGTGAAATTTGCTCTGCGGCAATTAGTCAAATCACCAGCCTTCACCGCCACGGCGGTTCTAACGCTGGCGTTGGGCATCGGGGCCAACACCGGTATCTTCACCCTGACGCGCGCGCTGCTGCTCAAGAGCCTGCCGGTTCCCGATCCTGATGGTCTCATTCGTATTGCTCTCGATGTCGATTCGCCAAACGGATTTGTCAACGATGTGGAGCTAAACGTGTTTCTGATCCACTCCATTCAGAAACATACGAACTCCTTCTCCGGGGTTTTCGGATGGGCTCCGTATGACTTTGTGCTGAAGGAAGACACGGGAGAGCGCATCTACTCCGGAGCCGTCGTCAGCGGAAATGCCTTTCAGGCGCTGGGAATCACGCCCGCCGCAGGCCGGCTACTGACCCCCGAGGATGACCAGCGCGGCGGCGGACCCGACGGATGGGCCGCCGTTATCAGCCATCGCTTCTGGCAGCAGCATTATCACGCAGATCCGTCGATCGTCGGCAGGCGGGTTAGCCTTACGGATCACAGCGTCACCATCGTCGGCGTGGCCCCGGAGGGATTCGAGGGAGTCTTTGTCGCAACCCATCCCGATTTTTATCTGCCGCTCGAATATGAGCCCGTCATGCGTGGAGAAAAATCGGTTCTGCGCCAGCCCGGCAATCTCTGGCTCACGGCATGGGCTCGCTTGAAGCCAGGCGTAAGCCTGAAGTCTGCCACTGCGGAAGTGTCGTCTATCTACCGAATCTCCATGGATGAGACGCTTCCACCCGCCGTGCGGCACGCGCCAGTGATCGAAAAATCGAAATTCGCGGTACGTCCGGGAGGCACAGGTTGGACTGCACTGCGCTCGCAATATGCGCGGCCTCTGCTCCTGCTACAGGTCCTGGTCGGCGTAGTACTGCTGGTCTGCTGCGTGAACCTCGCCGGGCTGTGTTTGGCGCGCGCTTCTGCGCGGGAACAGGAGTTTGCCATTCGCGGCGCGCTCGGGGCAGCACGCTCGCGCCTGATGCAGCAGCTTATGGTTGAGTCCCTCCTGCTGGCTGTGGCGGGCGGCGGCCTGGCGATTGCGGTTGCCTGGGCCACTGATCGCTATCTCCTGCAGTTTCTCGCCAACCGCCAGGCCGCGGAATCCTTCTCTGTCCGGCCTGACCTGGCAACTCTGCTCGTTACCGGCGGCTTCGCTGTTCTCTGCGCGTTGCTCTTCGGCCTGGCTCCGGCGTGGCTGGCAAGCCATGTCTCGATTGAGCCTGCGCTCCGCCGTTCCGGACAGAATCTTCCACCTGGACGGAAAATCCTCGTCCACCGCATTTTCGTTCCCGTTCAGGTTGCGCTCACGCTCGCGCTGGTTGTTGTCGCCGCCATGCTCAGCGCTACCGTCGTTAACCTGCGTATGGCTCGCGCTGGCTTCCGGACGGAAAATGTTCTGTTTGCCCGGACTGACTTCGAGCGGCTCCAGCAAAGAGGAACAGACCTTATCGAACTCTATCGGCGAATAGCCTCCCGCATCGAGCAAATGCCCGGCGTAGAAAGCGCAAGCGTAGCAGAGTACATACCGCTGAGCGGCCAAAGCCATCTGGGAGCTTTTGCCAGCGCGGATGCATCAGAGGAGAAGTTTCACGCCTACAAATACGAGATCAACGACGTCGGCGCGCACTATTTCGCCGCACTGGGAACGAAAATCCTCGCTGGCCACGACTTCTCCGGCCAGGGCGCCGATGCCGACACGTGCATTCTCAACCGCTCCGCTGCGAACGCGATCTTCACTCAGTCAGCGGCCATCGGACGGGTCCTCCGCCGCTCTACCGGCTCGATGAACACCGGCAAGACAACAACGCGGGATTGCCAGGTCATCGGCGTTGTGGAGGATGCCAAATTCAGCAGCCTGCGTCAGGCTGCGCCGCCTACCGTCTACTTCCCGTTTGGAACCCAGACTGAGCGCCTTTCCTCGATGGCGTTTGTGATTCATGCAGCGACGCTCGCGGAAGGCATTGCCGCCTGGCGTCAGGCCCTTCATGAACTCGCGCCGGGCAGCCCAGAGACCGAACCAATCGCATTCTCCGTTCAATTCAACGACTCGATTGCCCGCGAGCGGCTGCTCTCCGTGCTCTCGGGATTCTTCGCCGCGCTGGCCCTGTTGCTGAGCAGCATTGGCATCTACGGATTGATGGCGTCGTACGTGACCCGGCGCACGACGGAGATTGGCGTGCGCATGGCGCTGGGCGCTACTCGTGCAGGAATTTTTTCTCTGGTCATGAGGCAGGTAGCAATACTGCTGCTGTTAGGCACCTTCGTTGGAGGATGTCTGGCGGTCTTCGCCGCACATTCCATCAAAGCTTTCCTGTTCGATGTGAATCCGGGCAGTCCGGCCATCTTCATCTCTGCCATCTTGATTTTGGCTCTGTCAGGTTTTGTGGCTGCCATGCTGCCCGCGCGCCGTGCCGTATCGATCGAACC
>DATAQX010000052.1:0-6574 GCA_036264455.1 Silvibacterium sp.
CTCGTCTCCGTCCGCATCGAGACGGGCCGCACGCACCAGATCCGCGTTCACCTATCGTCGATTGGACATCCGGTCGTCGGTGACACCCTCTACGGAGCGCCCGCGCGCATCCCCATCATCACCACCGTGCGCCGAAAGAAATCAGACCCGGAGCCTGAGACCATCGCCCTCGATCGCAACTTCCTCCACGCGGCGGAGCTGGAGTTCGCGCATCCGCGAACGGGAAAGCTGCTCGCATTTAAGGCTCCGCTGCCCGAAGAGCTCAACGTGTTCATTACGCGACTGGTTTCCAGCTCGCCCTTGACCGCCTCTTCCCTGCGTAGATAATCCCTGCATGGCCGAATCCGCTTCCGAGGTATTCGATTCGCTCGTCCGCGACTTCCGTTACGGCATCCGCACTCTGGCTCGCACGCCCGGCTTCTCGGTCATTGCCATCATCGTCATGGCGCTCGGCATCGGAGCTACGGCGGCTCTATTCACTGTCGTGCATTCCGTTCTGCTTAAGCCGCTGCCGCTCCCGGACGTCGATCGCCTGGTGATGATTTACGAAGCGGACACAAAACTCAAATTCAACAACAATTCAGTGGCCGGTGGGACGTTCCATAGCTGGGAGCAGGAGAATCGTACCTTCCAGCACATTGCGATCAGCTCCGAAAGTGACGGTAACTTCTCATCCAGCGACGGCCAGCTCCCTGAACGAATCCACGCTGTCGCAGGTTCATGGGCCGCGCTCTCAGTGCTTGGTGTCCAGCCCGTCTATGGCCGGCTGTTTACGCCCGACGACGATAAATTCGGCGCCAATGAAACTACTGTGCTCACCTGGGGTTTCTGGAAGCGGCGCTTCGGAGGCAATCCCGGCATTATCGGACATACCATCCTCCTCGACTCGAAGCCATACACAGTAATCGGCATTCTCCCCGCCTGGTTCGCCTACCCCAATCCGCGCGTACAGCTTTGGGTGCCCGTATATCCCGAAGTACCCCCGCAAGTAATGGCGTCGCACGACTCGCACAATTTCAGGGTCATCGGCAAGCTGAAGGCCGGCGTTTCGGTCGCCGCCGCGCAGGCTGATCTGAGCAACATCTCCGCGCAGGTGCGCAGGCAACTTCCCGAAGGCCCCGTCTTCGACGCAGCATACATCCGTCCGCTTCTCGACGCGGAAACCTACCAGATCAAGACGCTCCTCTACGCGCTCTTTGCCGCCACAGGATGCCTGCTCCTGATCGCCTGTCTCAACATCGCCAACCTTCTCGTCGCACGTTCCGCCTCGCGCCGCAGGGAATCGGCGATCCGCACTGCCCTCGGCGGTACGAAAGTCAGATTGCTCCGTGAGCGGGTCACCGAGAGCATATTGCTTTCACTCGCAGGAGGTGTCCTCGGCCTGCTCTTTGCCCAGGTGGCCCTGCAGTGGCTCGTCCATCAACGGAGCGATCTGCCGCGTGCGGAGTCAATTCATCTGGATCTCACCGCCATTCTCTTTTCCATCGGTCTCGCTGCGCTTTGCGGCATAGCCGCAGGTCTCGCACCGGCCCTGGTCGAAGACGAGGAACAGGTTCTTCGTACCTTGCAGGAATCTTCCCGTTCGGTGAGCGGCAGCCGCGGCAGTATCACGCTGCGCCGCGCGTTGCTCTCCGTCGAAGTCGCACTCACCGTTGTGCTTCTAGTGGGCGCTGGGTTATTTCTACGCAGCTTTCAACGGCTCCGTGCCGTCGATATCGGCGTTCCGACCGGCAACATTCTGCACATGAGCATCAACCTGCCGGAGGCAGCCTACAAGGAAGGTGCGAAGAAGCTAGCGTTCATAGAGCAGCTGCTCGAGCGTGTCAATACCTTGCCCGGCGTCCGCGCAGCTGGCATCAGCACCTGCCTGCCCGGGCAGGGTCACTGCCAGGATGACGCCTTCACCATCCCAGAAATCCCGCCCCCGCCCAAGGGTCAATGGCTGGATGCCTCGGTTCGCTTCGTTGATCCCGGATATTTCAAGGCGGTACAAATTCCGCTCTTGCGTGGCCGCTACTTTTCGCCGAACGAACGTCTCGCTCGCCGCAAATATGTCATCGTTAGCGAGTCTTTTGTGCGTCAGTTTCTGCCCTCAGGCGAGGTCCTGGGGAAGCATGTCGATGACCTGAACAACGGCGAGCTGGGCGAGAAATCCGTCAGCAACGAGATTGTGGGTGTTGTTGGCGATGTTCGCGAGGTCGTAAACCGGGAGCCTCGGCCCACCGTCTACTACCCGCTCTATGGCGGATTGCGTGGCGATCTGGAGCTGGCTGTACGTACAGCTTCCGATCCGCTAAGCATGGCTTTGCCTGTACAGCGTGTGGTCGCCCAGCTGGACCCAGCCCAGCCCGTTGCCGATGTCCTCTCTCTCGACCAGATAGTAGGCAAGGACACCGCTGCAGCCAGCTTCGATGCCATGCTGCTGCTCGTCTTTGCAACGCTATCGCTGATTCTCGCCGCTGTCGGCCTTTTTGGAGTGCTCTCCTTCATCGTGGCCCAGCGCCAGTCCGAAATCGGTATCCGGATCGCCCTCGGCGCGCAGCGCGAAGATGTCCTGCGGCTGGTGCTGGCTGACGGCCTGCGCCCCGCCTTCGTCGGGTTGATACTCGGCATTGCTGCCAGCGCCGCGGTCACGCGTTTCATCAGCTCGCTGTTGTACGGAACGAAGCCCCTCGACCCCATCGTCTATGTGTTAGTCACGTTGGCTTTGCTGGCCGTTGCCACCATCGCCTGCCTGGTGCCAGCCTGGCGTGCCTCGCACCTCGACCCCATGCAGGCGCTGCGCACCGAATAGAAATCACCCCCAGATCATTCCCGGGGTTACTTGCAATGCGGCTCACCCCCCCGGCATGTAAAATGACTTCAGCAAAATGATTAAAGGCTTTCCCACGATTCTTCGCCCTGTTCCTGTGCTGTTGTTTGCGCTTTCCATCGCTTCAGCTTTTGCGCAAGCCGTGCCTGCCAGTAAGGCGCCTGCCGCTCCTGCAGGCCAGCCCCAGCCCGCACAGGCATCTCCGGCACAAACGCCTTCCGCGGCCTCTTCTGGGCAGATGCAACAGAATAGCGACCAGCAATACACCATCACCCGGCAGGTCAACGAAGTCGATCTGGTCTTCGCTGTCACCGACAGGCACGGCCGCTTCATCCAGGATCTCAAGCAGAGCGACTTCGCCCTGCTCGATGATCAGAAGGCTCCCGAGCGCGTCTACAGTTTCACGCAGCAGACCAACCTGCCACTGCGCGTTGGCATTGTTATCGATACCAGCACCTCCATCCGTTCGCGCTTTCAGTTCGAGCAGCAGGCCGCGATTGAGTTCCTTCTTCAGATCGTGAAGCCCAAATCGGACAAGGCTTTCGTTATGGGCTTTGACGTAACACCCGACTACAAGCAGGACTGGACCAACAACCTCGATCTGCTCACCGGCGGTGTCAACGCTCTGCGTCCGGGAGGCGGAACCGCGCTCTTCGATGCCGTCTATAGCGCCTGCCGCGACAGGCTGCTCGATGCATCGCGCGGACAGGAGCCGGTGCGCAAGGCCATAGTCCTGGTCTCCGATGGCGATGATAATCAGAGTCACGCCTATCTCGACGACGCGATCAAGGAGTGCCAGCGCGCCGAGACCATCGTCTTCACCATCAGCACCAACGTCAGCCCCAGCCGCGACCGCGGCGACGACATCCTGCAGAAAATCGCTGACGCCACCGGTGGCCGTGCCTTCTACCCTAAGCGGATCGAAGAGATGCCCGTCAGCTTCCAGAGCATCCAGGACGAGCTCCGCAGCCAATACGCCCTTGTCTACAAACCGGCTGACTTTATACCCAACGGAGCATTCCGCCCCATCTACCTTTTCTGCCTCGACCGACGCTACCTGGTCAGCGTGCGTAAAGGTTACTTCGCGCCAAAGTAAAGAAGCAGCTAAGAAGCGGTCAGCGGCAAGCCGGTCAACTGACAAATGAGATGCCGGGTATCCTTCTCAGCTGCTCGGTCTTAACTGCCGGGCTCTTAGCTCCCCAGCATCTCCACCAACCCCGCCTCATCCAGCACCCTCACGCCCAGCTCTCGCGCCTTATCGAGCTTTGAACCCGCCTCGTCGCCCGCCACGATATAGTGAGTCTTCTTGCTCACCGACCCCGAGACGCGCCCTCCGGCTGCCTCGATCTTCGCCTTCGCATCTTCGCGTGTCAGATTCGGCAGCGTCCCGGTTAGCACAAAGGTCATACCCTCGAACTGCGACGACTTCTTCCGCTTCTCGGCTGTAAACGTCAGTCCGGCCGCACGCAGCCGTTCGATCAACACGCGATTCTTCTCCTCGTCGAAGAATTCCCGAATCGCCTGCGCCACCCGCGGCCCCACTTCGTTCACCCGCTCCAGTTCTTCGGGAGAAGCCGCCATCAGCGTATCCATCGACCCAAATTCTTCCGCCAGAAGCTGCGCCGTCCGCTCGCCCACAAAGCGAATGCCAAGCCCAAACAGCACCCGGTTCAGCGGCGCTGATTTCGATTTCTCAATCTCCGCCAGCAGCGTGTCCGCTGTCTTTTTGCCGATGCGCTCCAGCGACAACAACTGTTCTTCGGTCAGCACATATAGATCCGCAATGCTCTTCACCATCCCGCGATTGAGCAGTTGTTCCACTACCGCCTCGCCGAGTCCCTCGATATTCATCACCTTGCGCGCTGAAAAATGCAGCAGACTCTCGAGCAGCCGCGCCGGACAATCCACGTTCACGCAGCGATAATCAACCTCGCCTTCCGTCTTTACGATTTCGCTGCCGCACACCGGGCAATGCGCCGGAAACTCGAACTTTTTCTCCCCGCGCGGATGATCCTTGTCTTCGATAACCTCAACGACCTTGGGAATCACATCGCCGCCGCGCTCCACTTTCACAAAGTCGCCGATCAGCAGTCCCAGCCGCTCGATCTCGTCGGCGTTGTGCAGCGTTGCCCGGCTCACCGTCGTCCCACCGATAAACACAGGCGTAAGCACCGCGACCGGAGTCAGCTTACCCGTTCGACCCACCTGCACCTTGATGTCCTCGACCTTGGTGATGCCTGCGCGCGCCGTAAACTTATACGCTACCGCCCATCGCGGAGCCTTCCCTGTATACCCCAGCCGCCGTTGCACCTCCGCGGAATCAATCTTCACAACCACGCCATCGATTTCGTAACCGAGATCGGCACGTTTTTCTTCGGCGCGATTTACAAACGCCATCACCTTGTCGATATCCCGTATCGCTTCGCGGTGCGGATTCACCCGGAACCCTGCCGTGGCCAGCGCATCCAGCGCGTCCGACTGCTCCTCGAACAGATTCTCACCCGCCTCCGTCAGCGCAAAGTACGCGTAGAAATCCAGCCGTCGCTGTGCCACGATATTCGGCTCCAGTGTCCGAATCGTGCCCGCTGCCGCATTCCGGGGATTCACCGCCGGAGCCAGCCCCTGCGCCTCTCGTGCCTCATTCATCCTGAGAAATGCTGTGAAGGGCATCACTACCTCGCCCCGAACCTCGAACGTTGCCGGCAGCTTCGCCTTCGTCAGCTTGCCATGCGAGATCGACAGCGGCACCGAACGGATCGTCCGCACATTCCCCGTCACATCCTCGCCGATCGTTCCGTCGCCGCGCGTCACACCACGAACCAGATGCGATGTGTCATCGGCCTCATTCCTATAGACCAACGCCAGCGACATCCCATCCAGCTTGTATTCACACACATAGCTGATTCCCGCCGCTTCGCCAGCAAGTGCCCGCGCCCGCCGGTCCCAGTCGCGCAGTTCCTCTTCACTGGTCACGTTGTCGAGCGACAGCATGGGACGCGAATGCGCCACCTTTGGAAATCCCTCTTTCGGCTTGCCGCCTACACGCTGCGTCGGCGAATCGGGCGTCACCAGCTCCCGATGCTCCGCCTCAAGCCCCTTCAGCTCTCGCATCAGCGCATCGAAATCGGCGTCAGAAATCTCCGGCGCGTCGAGCCCATAATAAAGGTATTCGTGGTGGCGAATCTCCTCACGCAGCTTCTCGATCTTCTCTTCGACGGTCCTTCGACTCATGGTTCGAATTAAATCATTTTTTTAGCGAACAAGCGGGTGGATACCGAATCCGCACTTTCTGTGCTGCCTCTCAGCATGGCGACGATGGCCGCTCATTGTGCTCGCGTCTTTTGATTGCCATTTTCTGACAAATCCCGGAACAAGCGCAGGCATATCCGCGTAAGAGTCTAATACGAGCACAAACCGAGGGAGACATCTCTATGGCATCCCGGCTGCGCGATTTGACTTACGCTTTTCGCAGGATATTGAAGTCACCTGGCATTGCAGTCGCCGCCATCTTCTCCATCGGACTCGGCATCGCAGGCAACGCGACCATCTTCTCCATCGTCAGCACCTTCATTCTGCGCCCCGCGCCTGTAGGCGACCCCGCAACTCTGCTGTCGCTCCACACGCAGGCGCAAGGCGAGAGCCGCCCCAACCACTTTACCTGGCCCCTCTACACAGATGTTCGCGATGAAGCAAAATCCTTCTCCAGAGTCGCGGCTTACTACGAGCTTTTACCTACCTCCATGTCTGGAGCCGGGACCGCAG
>DATAQX010000606.1:0-4612 GCA_036264455.1 Silvibacterium sp.
ATGCTGCTGCTCATTCAAAGCCGCTCGGTTTCGAGCCGGATCATTTGCTTATCGCCAGCACAGACCTGCGCGGCTCTGTGCCCACCACCGCGGTCAAACCCGCTAAGACTCTGGTTGTTCTGCAACAGGCTTGCGGTTCCATTCTTTAGATTTACGAGGTTGGTCTACACTAGTGTGTCGCAGAACTTGGAGAGTTTCGCTAGTTCTGACATATAATTGAATCCTCTTTTTCCCACTGGTAAGTCTGTCTCTAGAAAAACCTATGCGAAGACACCGGCATCTCTAACGCCAGGGGAGGCGTTTCTAATATGTTGAGCTATGACCGTCATAGAAGCGAAGAGAAGGAAAATTCGGAAAAGAACAAGTTACCCTCCTGCTATACAAATCCGGACTCAGTAGACGCGTGGCGGCATCGAAGAATGCTGGAACACCTGTTGCCCGTGACCAAGGAATATCCGGAATCCACCTGGCTGACGGTTGGCGATGGCAAGTTCGGTTCGGATGCATTTTTCCTACAGGATCACGTCGCCGATGTGGTGGCGACCAGCATTTCTGCGTATACTTTGGAGATTGCACACTCCAAAGGCTTTATTAAGAAGTACGCGGCCGAGAATGCCGAGGCTTTCAGCCTGTCAGACAACGCCGTCGATTTCGTCCTGTGCAAAGAATCCTTTCATCATTTTCCGAGACCTGCCCTGGGCTTTTACGAGATGTTGCGGATTGCCAGAAAGGGCGTCGCTTTAATCGAACCCATTGAGGGGTCCGGTAAACCTCTGGCATTGCTTAAGTCCTTTGTGAAGAAGACTCTTCGTCACGACATAACGGAAGAGTTCGAACCCTCCGGAAATTTCCTGTACAGACTGAGCATTCGAGAAACCGAAAAAATGCTCATCGCGCTGGAGCATCGTTGCCTGGCCTGGAAGGGAATCAATGACTTCTGGTACCCTCCCTTTGGCTCGGCAGATGCGAACCACTTGTCGCTTGGCCTGGTGGGAACACGTTTCGGAATTGGGGCTCAGAATATGCTCGCCGGGGCAAGACTGCTGAACTACGGTCTTGCTGTCGTGTTTTGTTTCAAGGAAGATCCCAGTCCGCAGCTTAGGTCGACACTTAGAAAATCCGGTTTTGCGGTGATCGATTTGCCTGTGAACCCATACTTACGGGAAAGACCGGTTCCAGTCCAAACGAATCAAGGAAAGGCGTCCTCCGGCACGGCACGCCTTTCTCAGGAACAAGAGGCGCTGCGGTCTGCAAGAGAAACGGGATGAGAGACGAGGACTCTCAATTTGCCGGCAACTCGAAAGTGGAACCAGCGATTGAGCTGGTCCGAGCGTAGAGTTTCGTAATAGTCTCGATCCCCGTCCTCACCGCATCCTTACTCGCGCTTCCGGCACTTGTTGCGGTAGCGATTCCGGGCCGCCGCGCCAGCCTGCTTGATCCAGCTGTCACACTACGTCGAGAGTAGTCGCTCCTGAAGGGAACGCTGGCGTTCCCCAATCGGGGGATCATAATCGCGGAGCTTTCACGTAGGATAGCTAGACTGGCTCCGAAGGAATTGCGACTTACATGAGCGGGAGAAGCAAACCAGGATGTGGAGGACAGAACCAGCATGAACGACACGGTACTGGTGACGGGTGGGGCGGGATTTATCGGCTCCAACTTCGTCCTGAATTGGATGGCAAAGACGAAGGCCGGCGTGGTGAACCTGGACCTGCTGACCTACGCCGGCAATCGAAACAATCTGCATTCGATTGAAGACGATCCGCGGCACGTCTTCGTCAAGGGAGATATTCGCGACGGCAGGCTGGTCGCGTCATTGCTCGAGAAGCACAAGCCGCGGGCCATTCTCCACTTCGCAGCCGAGAGCCACGTGGACCGCTCGATTGCCGGGCCGGAGGCGTTCATCCAAACGAATGTCGTCGGCACTTTTTCGCTGCTCGAAGAGGCCAGAAGCTACTGGGGCGCGCTGTCAGCGAACCACAAGGCGGCGTTTCGCTTTCTTCATGTCTCTACCGACGAAGTGTATGGAACCCTTGGCGCGAATGATCCTGCCTTCACCGAATTCACTTCTTACACGCCCAACAGTCCTTACGCGGCTTCGAAGGCCTCTTCCGATCACCTGGTTCGAGCCTACTTTCATACCTACGGGCTTCCTGTTTTGACTACCAACTGCTCGAACAACTATGGCCCTTACCAGTTTCCGGAAAAGCTGATTCCTCTTGTGATTCTGAATGCTCTTGAGGGTAAGCCGCTGCCTGTCTATGGCGACGGATTGAATGTCCGTGACTGGCTGTATGTGGGAGATCACTGCGCGGCGATTCGGCAGGTGCTGGAACGCGGCCGGATCGGCGAGACCTACAACATCGGCGGAGCGAGTGAGAGGAAGAATATCGATGTGGTAACGACGATCTGCGACATTCTGGATGAATTGCGTCCCAATCCGGTGCTGGGAAGCCGGAGGGAATTGATCACCTACGTGAAGGACAGGCCGGGCCACGATCGCCGCTATGCAATCAATGCGGAGAAGATCGCTCGCGAACTCGGCTGGCGCCCGGAGAAGCAATTTGAGAGCGGCATTCGGGAGACGGTGGAGTGGTTCTTGGAGAATCTGGCCTGGGTGGACGATGTGAGGTCGGGCCATTACCAGCAGTGGATCGACTTGAACTATTCAGAGCGTTTGGGGTCGGAGCGGCCGGCATGATGAAAGGAATCATCCTGGCAGGTGGATCGGGAACCCGGCTCTATCCCGTAACTCATGTCGTTTCGAAGCAGTTATTGCCGGTGTATGACAAGCCGATGATTTACTACCCGCTGAGCACGCTGATGCTGGCGGGAATTCGGGAGATCCTGATCATCTCAACACCGCAGGATACGCAGCGCTTTGTGGAGCTGCTGGGCGATGGGCGGCGGTGGGGCATCCAGTTGAGCTATGCTGTGCAGCCCAGCCCTGATGGCCTGGCGCAGGCCTTCATTATCGGAAAGGACTTTATCGGCAACGACCCAAGCGCGCTGGTTCTGGGCGACAACATTTTCTATGGGCAATCACTTTCCGGTCAGTTGAAGCGGGCGGCGTCGAAGACCACCGGCGCGACGGTCTTCGCTTATCAGGTGCAGGACCCGGAGCGATATGGCGTGGTGGAATTCGATGGAGCGGGACGAGCGATCAGCCTGGAAGAGAAGCCCGCGGTTCCCAAGTCGCGCTACGCGGTCACGGGGCTCTATTTCTACGACAACGATGTTGTGGCGATCGCGTCAGCGCTGAAACCCTCTCCGCGGGGCGAACTGGAAATTACGGACGTCAACAGGGCGTATTTAAGTCGGGGCGCGCTCGAAGTGGAGCTCATGAGCAGGGGGATGGCGTGGCTGGATACGGGCACGCATGACTCACTGATCGAAGCGGGGATGTTTGTTCATACCATCGAGCGGCGGCAGGGGCTGAAGATTGCCTGTCCGGAAGAGATTGCTTATCGCTACGGATACATCTCGGGTGCGGATCTGGAAGCGCTCGCCGCGCCTATTCGAAAGAGCGGCTATGGCCAGTATCTGATTTCCTTGCTGGGTGAACCGCAATTTGCGGGCGACACGGTCTGATTCATGAAAATAACGGAAACCTCTCTTCCTGGCGTACTTCTGTTCACTCCGAAGATCTTCAGTGATTCGCGTGGAGCATTTTTTGAAACCTATAACGAACGCGTGATGCGGGAGGCTGGCCTTCCCACAGACTGGCGGCAGGATAACTTCTCCATCTCGATGAAGAACGTGATCCGTGGCATCCACTATCAGATTGTGCAGCCGCAGGGGAAGCTGGTGCGCGTTACGTACGGGACGGTCGTCGATGTGGCGGTCGATCTGCGGCGTAGCTCGCCGGACTTCGGCAAGCATATCGCCGTGGAGCTTTCCGGCGAGAACGGAGCGATGCTCTGGATTCCTCCGGGCTTCGGGCATGGCTTCGCTGTGCTCAGCGAGAAGGCGGGATTCTCCTACAAGGTGACGGATTACTACTCGCCGGCGGGCGAGCGGACGGTGCTGTGGAATGATCCCGCGCTGGGGATTGCGTGGCCGATCGCAGCGGAAGACGCGATAGTGTCGTCGAAAGACCAGCAGGGCAAGCGGCTCGCAGATGCGGAGATCTTTCCATGAGTGGCCGCCGGCGCATTCTGATCCTGGGTACGCATGGCCAGCTGGGGATCGAATTGCAAAAGGCGTTTCAGGACGCAGGTGAGGTGACGGCGCTTGGGCGGCAATGGTGCGACCTGGCGAAGCCGGAGACGATTCGCGCGACGATGGTCGAAGTCAACCCCGCGATTGTGCTGAATGCGGCTGCGTATACGGCGGTTGATCGGGCTGAGTCAGAGCCTGACCTGGCCATGAGAGTGAACGGTGCAGCGCCCGGCGTTCTTGCCGAAGAGGCGCGAAAACTCAATGCACTGCTGGTCCACTATTCGACGGACTACGTCTTTGACGGATCGAAGACGGAACCGTGGGTCGAGGACGACGCGGTGAATCCGCTGAATGAGTATGGGCGGAGCAAGCTGGCCGGTGAGCGGAAGATCGCCGAGGTTGGCGGTCGGTATCTCATTTTCCGGACAAGCTGGGTGTACAGCCCGCACGG
>DATAQX010000005.1:0-3296 GCA_036264455.1 Silvibacterium sp.
CCGTCAAGCTCAGTCACGTAGCGGTGCAGGTCGGTGAAGCGGACGGTGAGGGGGTCAATGTCCGGGAATTTTTCCTGCAGTTGAATGGCTATCTCTTCTGAGTCATTCCAGGTGATTTCGCTGGGCATAGCTGGGCTCTCCTCTATTTGTTTTCGGCCAGCGACAAGGGCTTGCCTTCGGAAACATAGTTACGGTTCCACTTGGGAATCTCGACGACATACGTCCCGGGACCGGTGATGATGGCCTGGCAGCCAAGGCGCGAATTCAGTTGAAGGTCAGCTGCCATATCCAGACGGTCGAGTTCGTCGTCTTCTGCGTCGCTCAGTTTGCCGGAATCTTCTTTGATCCAGAGATGGCAGGTGGTGCAGGCGCAGGCGCCTCCGCAGGCGTGGTCGAGAAAGATGCCGAAGTTTTCGGCGACATCGAGGAACGACATCGGCTTGCCGTGGTGGTCATAGGGCAAAGTGCCGTATTCGAACTCGACGGTGCGGCCCTCGGGTTCGAAGGTAACGCGCACTATGTTCGGACCGGGCGGCTTGCTGAGATCGATTTCTTGTGGGGGATGGTCGGTCATTACTCTAGATTCTCACTTAATTTCTGCTGGAGCGAATGGATGCGGGGCCGTCGGGCCCTCTCCCAGTTTCTCACCTGCGGATTCCATGGTCTGGCCCTGGATGGCGCTGGCGACGGCGGAATCCATCATGAGCTCAGCGAAGCGGCGCGTAGCCTGATCGAGAGCGTGAGTCGCATCGCGCAGGGCTTTGAGGTCATCGCCTTCCTTGAACACTTTGAGTTCGCCGGATATCAGGGCAATTTGCGTGCGCTCGTCGTCGGTCAATTGTCGCCAGGCTGCGTTGGCGGGAGCCTTTTCGACAGCCGCAAGGATAGTAGCAGCCTCGTTGCGCGCTTCGACAAGCTGGCGCTGGGCAAAATCCTGCTCGGCGTAATCGAAGGAATCGAGAATCATGGTCTCGACCTGCTCGTCGGTGAGGCCGTAGGTCGGTTTAACTTCGATCTCAGCTTCTTTGCCGCTTCTTTGTTCACGAGCTGACACATGCAGGATGCCGTTGGCGTCGATGAGGAAGCGAACCTCGATCCGCGGCAAACCGGCGGACATGGGCGGAATGCCCTTTAGATCAAAGCGGGCCAGGGAGCGGCAGTCTTTGGCCATCTCACGCTCGCCCTGCACAACGTGGATGGCTACGTTCGCCTGGCCGTCGACGCCGGTAGTGAAGTGCTCAGTCGCCGAGGCGGGAATTGTCGAATTGCGCTGGATGATCTTAGCGACGACTCCTCCGAGAGCTTCGATGCCAAGCGAGAGCGGAGTGACGTCGAGAAGCAGCATGTCCTCGGTGGCCGCGGAACCGCCTTCGAGTATGTGCGCCTGGACGGCTGCGCCCAGGGCAACGACTTCGTCGGGATTGAGCTCGGTGTGGGGCTTCCTGCCGCGCTCGCTGAGGCGAAAAATCTGGTCGGTGAGGCGGCGGACGAGAGGAATGCGCGTCGAACCGCCGACGAGGACGACTTCGTCAATCTCCTCGGGCGTGAGGTCCGCGTCTTTCAGGGCCTGCCGGCATGGACCCAGGGTACGATCGATCACCGGTTGGATGATCTGCTCGAATTGCTCGCGAGTGATTTCGCGACGGTAGGGCTGGTCATTAGGAAGGTCGAGGCTGATATATGCCTTCTCTTCGGACGAGAGTGCAATTTTAGCTTCGATCACTGCCTTGCGGATAGCCTGCACGGCTTCGGCGTTGGTGCGTAGGTCGAGACTATGTTCGCCGTGGATATCATCGAGCGCGATGGCGATGAGCAGGTTGTCGATGTCGTCGCCGCCCAGGTGCGTATCTCCGTTCGTGGCGATGACTTCGAAGATGCCATCCTGAAGCTTGAGGATAGAGATGTCAAAGGTTCCGCCGCCGAGGTCGTAGACTGCGACGATGCCTTTCTTCTGACGGTCGAGCCCATAGGCCAGCGCGGCTGCAGTTGGCTCGTTGACAAGGCGAAGCACTTCGAGTCCAGCCATCCGGCCAGCGTCCTTGGTGGCCTGGCGCTGGGCGTCGTTGAAATAGGCCGGCACAGTAACGACGGCCTTTGTGACGGGCGTGCCGAAGTAGCGCTCGGCATTTTTCTTCAACTGGCGGAGCACATAGGCGGAGATTTCGGGCGGCGTATATTGCCGCTCGCCGACCTGCAGGCGGAGGACCTCGCCGGGTTGAATATCCGGCGCGAGATGGAAGGGGAAAAGTTTCAGCTCTTCCTGAATATCCTCGACGCCGCGGCCCATCAGGCGCTTGGCGGAGTAGATGACGCGGTCGGGCGTGGACGCAAGATACGGATAAGCTGGATAGCCGACGATGATTTTCTTGGGATCGGGAATGGCAACAACTGAGGGCACAAGACTTGAGCCGTCCTCGCCGGGAATGATGACCGGATGGTCGCCCTGCATAAAGGCGATGAGCGAGTTAGTAGTGCCGAGATCAATTCCGACGATGCGGGCTTCTGCCATTTCTATTGGATGCTTTCTAGGTTCCGAGCGCTTCGTTCACGTCGCGCACCAGGTTGCGGATGTAGCGGCGGCGGTCGAGAAGCGCGACCATTTCATCCTTGATTCTAGCTGTGTCCGCGTCGCCTGAACCGTTATCGAGTGCCGCGTCCCATCGTGTCCACAATGCCTGCAAGCCGGAGTCAACTGCGGCGAGCTGAGCTTCGAACTCAATGCGCGCTTTTTCAAGGTCCGCTCGCAGCTGAGGATCGTCTTCGCCCATCTTGCGGTTCATTCGCATCTCTTCGAGCTGCATGTTGAGCTCGAAGACTTCTTCCAGCAGGTCGGCAGGCACGCGCGACTCTTTGGGGCTGCCGTCTTCGCTCTTCCCTGCTTCAAGAACGACGCCTTCGAGCCGGAGCAGGTATTCCGTGCGTGTAATGGGGTTTTTCAGCGTCCGATAGGCATCATTGAGGAGCGAAGTCTGGTCCAGACTCCACTGCTGCTCCCGCGGAGCGGCCTGCGCATAAACATCGGGATGCAGCTTGCGGCTGAGACCGTAGAAGCTGCGCTCAAGGGCGGGCAGGTCGATGTCAAGCCTGCGCGGAAGGCCGAATATGGCGAAGTAATCCATGTTTTCTGACGGAGGCTGAACCCGGCCACACTGGCTACAAAAAGGCTCGGCGCTCGGCATGGAAGCGCCGCACGACCAGCAGGCCGCGGTTACGGATTGGGGTTCAGCTGTCTGCATCGGGAAGGATCCGCGCCAGCGGCAACGCTATGCGGAGAACG
The DNA here is from genome assembly GCA_036264455.1 of Silvibacterium sp. Lineage (GTDB taxonomy): Bacteria > Acidobacteriota > Terriglobia > Terriglobales > Acidobacteriaceae > Silvibacterium. The sequence goes on from DATAQX010000005.1 coordinate 3,278, forward strand.
ACGAACCACAGCCGCACGA
>DATAQX010000054.1:0-4208 GCA_036264455.1 Silvibacterium sp.
AACTAATCCTTGCAGTCACGCGGCGGACCATACATTATCGGTAGTAAGCACACTTCGCTCCCACAAACGGGGTTTTGGAAAACTGGACGTACTTCCACTGGTCCACAATGCCGACTTGGCGGACTTGTGGAACAGCGCACAGATCAATATTATGCGTGCTAAGCCATCTAATGACCCCTTTGTAAGGCTGTATCCTTCAGGAAGCAAAAGGAGATGATCTCTATGGCCAGGTACATGTTCCGACGCATGGTTCTTCCAATTGTTCTTTCTATTCCTACGGCCTGCTGGCCTTGCTCCGTGATGTACATTCCCACGGGGGTAGAACTCACTAAAAACGCTGACGTAATCCTTCGCGTGAAAGCAGTAGAGTATGCTACGCCACCTCATGACACTAGAACTTGGACAACTGGGGTCCCTGACTCCCTGGTCAAATTTCAAATCCTCGAAGTAATTGAAGGTGATGCTCCCTCTGGCCTTACCTTGCATGGCTATCTAAACCAGGTAGATGACTTCAATGATCAGAAGCCGCCTTACACGTTTGTTCGTCCCGGCGGCCGTAGCGGAAGCTGTTTCGCAAATTCCTATCGAAAAGGTGCGGAATACCTCCTCTTTCTCAAGAAGTCCACAATCTCACCTGATCTCACTGTGAACTGGGCGGCTTTGGCACCGGTCAATGAGCAACTTCACAGCGGCGACGACCCTTGGCTCCTTTGGGTACGAGACCAGGCAAAAGCAATTTCAAGGCGATAGGGCTCGTGTATCGGTGACGACAGGTTTTTTCTACTGAGCGACTCACACCAGATGGACGTAAAACGGGCTTATCGGAGAAATGGAAGCTTGGATTGCCTCTCTGTCATTTGTACGAGAAGGCTTCACGTTCAAATGGAATAGTTTTGTGTTGCCGAAGACCTCCGGATTGCATCCAGCCGGCTACCGCCAGTTGACCACGACCTCGAGCGGCGCACTGGCCTCCTTCTCAGCCGGTGCGAGCACAAGGAATCGCTGACCGTCGCTCGTGACCACAAATGGGGTGCTTCCGGTGACGGCGATCTTGCTGACAGTAGCAGCGTCGAACAGGGGTCTTGGGATACCGGCCTCGAAGGACGCACCGTCGGTCCTCACATCCACTGCGAAGAATGTGCTGCCGTAGAGGTAGAAGAGCTCCTTGCCGTCGCGGCGCCATCTCGGTAGCTCTCCTCCCGCCGTGGAGATCTGCCATTTGCCACGTGGCTGAGCCGAGTCCGGCGCAAAGCCCTGCACATAGATCTCCGATCTGCCAGATTCGAGAGAGCGGTACGCGAGCCATCGGCCATTAGGAGAGAATTGACCCTGCTGGGTAATAAATTCAGTATTCACGAACGGCATGGGCTTCCGGTCGCCGGCGAGAGGCAGCGCGTAGAGATGTATCTGAAGAGGAGGAGCAGTCTGAAAGTTATACATAAGATACTTGCCGCCCGGCGACCAGTCTTCGACGTCTTTTTGTGCGCCCTTTCCACTCAGCAACAGCTCCGCCGAGCCCGACCCGTCCGCCGGCGTCTGATAGATGTCTCTTTGCCCCAAACGATCGGAACTAAATGCAATCCGTGTTCCATCCGGCGACCAGATGGGATTCAGATCGTCTGCGGGGTCGAAGGTCAGCCGTGTCTTCGTGCCGCGCAACAGATCAATAATCCAGATGTCGCTCGTCTTTGTTTTCGGATCGCGGATTCCGATGGCAAGTCTCCTGTCGTCGGGTGAGAGGGCCGGGTTCGAGTAGTGCGCGGCATCGCCGACGACGCCGAGTCTTTTGCCGCTGCGATCCAACCATTGCAATACAGAGTCGGGAGAAGTGCTGCCGCGACGCCACGCCAGCACACCATTGAGAGAGGCGGAGAAGATGGCGCCGGGGACTGGGGCCCCGCTGTCCGTCCGTTCGATGTGGTCCGCGATCCGACGTGGTTCGCCCTGCAGCTTTAGGTTCCGGAGGTCGAACGGTTGGGCCATCAGAACGTCCCCGCTCATGTACAGAAGCTGGCCAGGTTGTACATAAGCGGCTTGAGCATTCGTGGCTACGATGAACTTGCGCTCGCTCGAGTTCAGCGAACCGGCGTAGATACCCTGCTGATCCGGCCGATCGCTTACGGACAGGTAAATGAAGTGGTTTCCATCCGGCAGAAACTGGGGCCAGCGCTGCGCAGTTTCACTCTCCGCTAAAGGCCGCAGCGGCTTCGGATGGCCATTTACCGCGTCCACACGGTACAGCACTTTGGATATCGAGACGATTATGACTCCATCACGATTCCACGTCCCGCCACCGCTCGCTCCCCCGCCAGGGAATGTACAGACGGTGACGGGTGACCCTCCCGAAGAATCGAGTTTTTGTATAGTTCCGTGCGAGACGAATGCGATCTGTCGCCCATCCGGTGACCAGAAGGGCCAATTGACGTCATATCCCGGCAACGGGATCTCCGTCGCCGTTGCTGCATCCAGGGGACGAACGAAAAGCCTGCCGTCTTCGAGCGTGGTAGCTTCCGCGGTAAAGGCGATGCGTTGGCCGGCCGGCGACACCACGGGCAGATCGTACCAGTGGAAGCTCAGTTTCTCCGGCGCAGGGATCTGAAAACGAACCGTCGCAGCCTCGGCAGGTTTCTTTCGCATGTAGGCTGCGGTCAGCGCGATTAGCAGCGCCCCTGCCAACCCAGCCACAATCCACGCCAGCCGTTCGCGGTTGCGACGTCTCGCTGCGACAGGCGCAGGAAGGCCCGGTTTTGAGCCCGTCTCCGTAATCCATTCCAGCTCACTCTGCAGATCGCCCGCGCTCTGCCATCGATCGTCTGGCGACTTCGCAAGGCATCTCTGGACAATGCGGTCTAGCGCCGCCGAAGCCGTCGGCCGCATCGTCGAAACCGGCGGCGGATTCGACGACATCACCGCCGCAATCAGGCTCGCGTAGCTGGAGCCCTCAAAACTCTTGCGGCCGGTGACCATCTCGTAGAACATCGCGCCGAAGGAAAAGATGTCAGAACGTGTGTCGGCCTCTTTGCCTTCGAGCTGCTCGGGAGACATGTATTGAAAGGTGCCGAGGATCGTCCCTTCAGCCGTGAGCGTCTGCGCGGCTGTGGGCCCGAAGGCATTCGTTCCCGAAAGCGCCACTGCCTCGTTCATTTTTGCCAACCCAAAATCGAGCAGCTTGGCCCCGCCGCGCGTCAGCATGACGTTGCCCGGCTTGAGGTCCCGGTGAATCACGCCCTTCCGATGCGCGGCATCGAGAGCACCGGCGATCTGGATCGTGATCCGGAGCGCCTCTTCAATCGGCAACGCTCCTTTACGAAGCCGCGCTTCGAGGGTCTCTCCCTCCAGATACTCCATTACCAGGAATTCGACAGAGTTATCGTGTCCAATGTCGTAGAGCGCGCAGATATGCTGGTGGTTCAGGCTAGAGATCGCCCGCGCCTCGCGCTGGAAACGTTCCGAGAACCTTCCCTTGCATATCTTGATGGCAACGGTGCGGTCGAGACGCGTGTCTCGCGCCTCATAGACTTCGCCCATTCCCCCTGCACCTAGCAGGGCGATGACTTCGTACGGCCCTAACATCGTCTTTCCTGCTAAGGGCATGGGGGCCATGATACATGCTGATGGGCGTTACCGCGCCGGGAAATTTGAGCAAGAGCAGGCGATATGTGCGAGAGTTACCCGGACGCGCTTGTTCCGATGCATAAGGCGTTAGGATTGATTGGTAACGGGAAGCGTGCAACTGGCCTTGGGGACTCTGCTAGTCGGTAGTAATCAGCTTCGGTCTCTATCCAAATGTCCGAAAAACGGGCATCTTGGACAGATGCCCCCCGCCCTACCTTCTCCGAATCCACTTGTCCGAGATGGCGACTTATCGTCCAGTTTGATTACTTCCGGTTTGCCGACAAACAGGGAACTATGATTATTCGCTGTGGGGTTTCTGTGTAATGAGAACGTTATTTCTCGTCGTCGTGCTTTCCACTCTGGCGTGGTCCCAGACATCCAAGGAGTCGTACAAAGTGCAGCCAGCCCCGAATCTGCCGTTCTTCGACTTGAATGCCTGCCCCTTTGAGGGATGCGCGTATCGCGAATGGACAGCGGAGGCAGCAGTGGACGTTTTCGATACTTGGGAGACAAACCGCACGCGCATAGCGACGCTAACCCCGAAAGCTGTTGTGACAGGCATTTCGGGCGTGGTAATCACGAACAAGCCAGGC
>DATAQX010000081.1:0-7211 GCA_036264455.1 Silvibacterium sp.
TAGCGATCCTGCGAAGCATCTGTAATCGGCGGCGGCACATACTTGATCGTCGCTCCCAGGTTATTGGCCGAGAGGCTGAACGGAATCGCCCGCTGGTTAATGAGCGCCACGCCATCGTTCACCTCGGTGCGGTCCACGGCCAGGTCCAGGAGCGTGTCCGTGACGGATCTCTTATTTGCGCTCTCGTTCACTTTGGGATGCGGCTGGTTCGTCGAGCCGTCCGGATACACAATCAGGTGAATCTGCGGATGGTCAACCGCGAGATAATTCAGCCCGACCTTCGCGCGGAAAAGCGACAAAATCTTCACGCGCACGAAAATCCGGTCTGCGTGCGCATAGGGAGCCTCGCCCGCAGCTTCCAAACCATGAATGGTCAGATTATGCGCTTCGAACTCCAGGTGGCGCAGGCGCCACTGGAGGGATCCCAGCTCGACGCGGCCTCCTGTTGCCCGCTCCAGGACAGAGATCAGCGCCTGGCGCACGCGGCTTTCAAATTGCGGCGTGCTCATGTACCACGCCGCCGCTCCCAGAATGAACACAATCAACAGGAATAGACCGAGCACCGGCTTCCACCAGTGCCGCCAGAGAGAGCGCCGCGGGGCCGCCGGAGGAGAAGGCGGACCGGGAGAAGCGGAACCAGGCAGGGTGCTCAATCTTCGTCCTCGCCGGGATTCTGGGTCCCGGAACTTTCACGGAAAGCCGGGTCGACAATTTTCACGCTGCCCTCATCGTGCAGGTTCTTGAGCCAATCCTCCAGCAGCGCGTTCACCTGCTGCTGCAACAGAATCTCGCGAATGTGCTGCGAGACCTCTTCGAGCGGCGGCGCCTTCTCATTCTGGCGTTTGAATACGGGAAGCACCGACTTCTGGTAATACTCCTCGATTTCCTGCTGCGAAACGCGAATGCCGCTGCGAAAGCGCAGATCGATGAATTGCAGGATGGCGAGCCTTTGCCGCCAGTGAGCATCGACTTCTTTTTCCGTCAAATCGTTCGCAGCAAGAAACGCCTTCCATCCCGCGGCAGTTGTGCAGTGGAACTGCCGGCATTTCGGCAGATTGCTGCGCAGATCGAGCAGGGATGCTTCCAGCTGAGCGTCAGTGACATTTATGTTCAGATGCTGTTGTGTCCTCATCTGCTGCAGGATGAGTGTACGGTTGGCCAGCCGGCGCCCGGCCAGCTTGGGTGTGTCGCTGTCGGTGGGCACCGAAAACGGTTCGAGCACCGCGAAGCGCAGTTCCTCCTCCACGTCGCTCGCTAAAATCACATCTCCATTGATCACGGCGATCACATGGTCAAGCACCACGGGTTGCCCCGCCTTTGGAGCCGTTGCAACTGTTGCCGTCTGTGCGCATGCAACTGCCCGGCCTGCCGTCAGAACCGCGAAGATCGCCGCCAATGCCAGCATGCGCTTCATCAGAAAGCCTGCCCGATACTGAAGAAGAAATTGAAGTGACCGGCCTGGCCCACATGCGGCGGTGTCGGCTGACCGTTGGTGGTCCCGTAGGTGACGATCACCGGAAAAATGGGAGGATTCAGGTTGTAGCTGAAGTCAAACCGCAGCGGACCAACCGGGGTACGGTAGCGCAGGCCTAATCCCACCGCGTGGGAAAAGTTGTTAAAGTCGCAGAGGCCAGTGGCATTCGTGCTCGAAGAGCGTGTAACCATGGACTGCTGTTCCGCGTCCAGAATCTTGCAAGTGTAACTGTGCGGCTGCTTCGTACGCAAAAGGCTGGGCCATATGTCGGAGGAATTATTGAAGACGTTGCCCATGTCGTGGAAGAAGACGAAGCCCAGGGCGTCGCCCACATAAGGCAGTCTCCTCGAAGGAAGACGCAGCTCAGTGTTGTTTACAAAGGCGCCGGCACCGCCGATAGGAAAGCCGGTGAGCGAATCGCGCGGGCCGGCGGCATTGATGGAGAAACCTCGCAGCGACTGGGCGCCGCCGGCATACAGGCGCTCCGGCAGGGGAATGTATCTGAACTGATCCGCGCCAAATGACCGCATATATCCAAACCGGGTGATGCGCGCCAGCACATACCGGTCCGAATCGAAGGCATGATAGCTCGCGTTGGTAATGTCCAGCCGGTTGAAGTTTGCCTCCGATGAGAAGCCGCTATAGGTAAAAAACTCATCCAGACTGGTGTAGGTTCCGTTCTGGGCATCCAGCGGAATCGGCCGGCGTGTATCGCGAATCCAGCTAAAGCCGGGGCCGCCTACGCGTACCGGCTCTGAGACCAGTGGAATCTGATCGGGAGAGACCTGGACGCTATTCGGATCTACCACCACACGGCGATAAGTATAGAGGTAAATCAGCGTGTTCGGTCGGTTGGGCCTGTGCGTGATTTGCACCGTGCCCTCCAGCCGCGATGCCGCATAGGTGGTGATATCCTGCGCATTTTTGTAGCCGCCGCTCAACGAAAAATCCAGCTTGGGATTACTAAAGATATGTGGCCGGGAATAGATCAGCGTTGCCAGCTGTTCCAGCGTGCCGTATGCCGTGCGCAGGGTGAGCGACTGGTTGCGTCCGGCGAGATTAATACGTGACACATCGAACTGCACGAGCGCGCTGGCGCCGGTCCTTCCATTGGAACTGCAGTTCGCCGGCACAGGTTCTCCCGGGATCGGGTTGGGACAGTTGTTCGTAGGGTTGCCTGTCTGCACCTGGAATCCGACTCCATAACTCAGATCCCAGCGTTTGGCTTCGGTAAATTGCAGCAGCACATTCTTGCGCTGTGCATCTCCGGCAGGATTCTGGACTGCCGCGTTCACCTCGGTAAAGAGCGCGAGATCGTACATCTGCCTCTGCATATCCAACAGAGCCGATTCATTCAGCGGTTCGCCCGGGTGAAGCAGAATACGAGGCTCGATGGTGGATGGCCGCGTGAAGTGCAGCCCGGAAATCAGGATGCGGTTGACGAAGGTCTGGTCGCCCTCCGTTATGGTGAACGTCACATCGACATTGCTGGCATCCGCAGGTTCTCGTTGCTGATCGATAACGATGGAAGCCTGGCCGAAGCCATGCTGCAGGTAGTGAGTGAGGATGGCGTCCCGATCTGCGACGACGGTCGCCGGTGAAACGGGCTCGCCTGTTTGCAGATTGAGCAGCGGCGTCAATTGCTCGAGAGGAATCTGCTTATTGCCGACAATCTGATACTTGCCGATCCTCTGCTGTACCCCCTCAATGATGTGGTAGTTGACGGAGAGACCGGCGGGCCGGCCGTTCCCCGGACTGGGGGACCGCGTCACCTCCGGAGTCACCTTCACATCGATGAAGCCATTGCTCAGGTAGAGCGCAGTGATATTGTTTACGGCGGCCTGCATAAGCGCCTGGCTGAAGATCCCGTGCCTGTCGAACAAACTTGCCTTCAGCACCTCCAGCCGCGATTCCAGGATATCTTTGCTGAAGTATTTGTTGCCGGTCACTGTCACCGCTTCTACCCGATGGCGTTCACCCAGATTTACGCTGTAAACGATCGTCGTCTTTTCTGCGCTCTCCTGGGTAATCTGGTGGGTTACCTGCACGTCAAAATACCCCTGGCGCTGGTAATAGTCGCGGATTCGCCTGTCGCCTTCATTCAGCAGATCCTGGTCCACCGTGCCCTCTTCAAAGACCGGCACCAGCGTCCTAACCTTTCCCTGGCTCAGATTCACCCCATTCACGTGAATGGTTACGATCGGACCCTGATTCGCCTGGAAGGCATAGTCCAGAAAATTCGTATCCGGCTGAAACTCCTTCGAATCAAGGCCGACACTGGCTTCCAGGCGCTGCTGCTTCTGATAGTGCCTTCTCAGGTTGGTTAAGGCGCGGCTTACTGTCTCGCGATTCACCCGCGATCCATGCCTCAGCCTTCCCTTCCTGCGAAATGTATCGGTCGTCATGCCGGGATCGCCTCCCACCTTCACGTCTCCGATCCTGGCCCGCGGTCCGGAAACAACGTGGAACTGCACATCCACCTGCGCATCTTCGTTGTCCACCTTTGTGGTCTTCGTAATGGTTCCTGCGTAAAAACCGTTCTGCTGGAGTGCCTCCGTCATCGCCGGTTCAGCGCGGGAAAGCCTCAAATCGCTGAATCGCGTACCGGGATTCAGTCGCGTAGCACGCTGAAGCTGACTGGCAAGCAGGTCGTTTCTCAGGCCTTCCACCGAAATGCGGCCAAAAAACAGAGCCTGGGTGCCCTTGAATATGATCGTCACCCGGCCGTTGTGCCGGGTGCCTTCGACTTCAATGCCGCGGTAAAGCCCGGTGGAATAAAGCAGGCGCAGGCTCTGCCGCACGTCGTCAGAGTTCAGAGGCCGGCCAGGCTGCAATGGCAGTGTCGCCGGAAGCGGCTCCAGCCGGATGCGGTCGACCCCTTCAAAATCCACGCCCTCGACCATCAGTCCTTCCCATGCCCGCAGGCTATCGGTCGCGCTGCCCGGTGTCGTCGAGGCGGGCGGCTCAGGGTTAACCGGTGTGACAGAGGGCGGAGGAATTTGAGGCTTTGCCTGAGCGCCTGCCAGCGTGGCCGCGGCCAGCGCAAAGGAAAGCGCGGCCGCGAAAAACAGCGCTGCGCGGCATCGATGGCCCAATATTAGCGAAGAAACCAATCAGTCCCTCGTCTGTGCCCTAAGAGCTTGCTCCACGAACCTTAATGCCCGCAACCATAGGATGCGAACTGTCGAGGAAGCTCAGCGCTTCATCTCCGCTTCCAGCGGCATCCCATTTCGACTCCTATACTAATGACAGATGGGGACGCTCTTCAAAACCACGCCCGCAAATCCTTTATTGGATCGCTACTCGCGCCAGGTGCTTTTCCCGGGAATCGGCGAAGCCGGACAGGAACGGCTCGGCGCCGGACACGCCGCCCTTGTGGGCTGCGGAGCTACCGGAGCAGCTGCAGCCAGCCTGCTGGCCCGCGCAGGGGTGGGTACTCTCACCCTCATCGACCGCGATTTCGTCGAAGAAAGCAACCTGCAGCGTCAGATTCTTTTCGACGAAGCCGACGCCCGCGAGTCTCTACCCAAGGCAGAAGCAGCCCGGCGAAAGATTGCGCTCTTCAACAGCGGGATCACGGTCCATGGCCGCGTAGCCGACCTCACGCCCGGAAACATTCACGAACTTCTGGCCGGCGCAGACATCATCCTCGACGCTACGGACAATTTCGAAACCCGCTACCTGGTGAACGACTATGCGGTCGAGCAGAACAAGCCCTGGATCTACTCCGCGGCCGTCGGCGCATATGCCGTCAGCATGAACATTCTCCCCGGGGAAACTGCCTGCCTTGCCTGCATCTTCCCCGAAGCGCCTGCGGGAACCGTGGAAACCTGCGACACGGCCGGCATTCTGAACTCGGCCGTTAATCTGGCTGCGTCAATTGCAGTGACCGAGGCCATCAAGTTTCTCACCGGCGCACGAGACCGGCTGCGGCGCACGCTGCTCTCCTGCGATTTGTGGACCAATGAGTGGTCCGCGGTGTCGTCCGCCCAGCCGGCGAGCGGCTGCGAGGTCTGCCGGCTCCGCGATTTCCGGCACTTGCGCGGCGAAGGGCGTCCGCATATTACGCTCTGCGGACGCAACTCGGTGCAGATTCACGAGCACAGCCGCCCGGTTGACTTAAACGCTCTCGAAGGCCGGCTGAAACCCCACGGACAGGTTCGGTCGAACAACCTGCTTTTGCGCTTCGAGCGCGGAGAACACACTCTGACCATCTTCGCCGACGGACGCGCCATCATCCAGGGAACGACAGACGTAGCGGTAGCCCGCAGCCTTTACGCCCGCTTTATCGGGTCCTAGGCCCTGGCTCCGGGATTCGCCCCGAGAGGCAACCTTTTTGCTGCTTCTTCCCTCAAATTGTAAGTATTGTTTCGCTATTTCCTTTATTTTCAATCCCCCATGACACCGGCCTCACCACGAACGATTCCGAACTTGCCCGAAGCCGCAACTCATGGAATTCTCACTCAGACAAAGGATTTCTTAATGAGCGCTGGCCAGACAGAATCGAAGCCCGCCCACCAGCACCTACGACGTAATCCGCCCATCGCGGGAGAAGCTGAAGCCATTGCCGCCGCACAAGCAGGAGACGAAAAAGCATTTGAAATGCTCTACGCGCTTCACAAGCGGCGTGTTTACTCACTGTGTCTTCGCATGCTGGGCAACGTTGCCGCAGCGGAGGATCTTACCCAGGACACTTTTCTTCAGCTCTATCGCAAAATCGGCACCTTCCGCGGCGATTCAGCCTTTTCCACCTGGCTGCACCGCCTCTCAGTGAATGTGGTGCTCATGCATCTGCGCAAGAAGGGTCTGCCCCAGATTTCCATCGAAGAAGCTCTTGAACCGGCACAGGATGATGGTCCCCGCAAGGATCTGGGGGCGCGAGATCTGCGGCTCTCCGGCTCTATCGACCGCGTTACTCTCGAAAGAGCCATCGAAAATCTCCCCCCCGGCTATCGCCTTGTCTTCGTTCTCCACGACGTGGAGGGCTACGAACATAATGAGATTGCCGACATGCTCTCCTGCTCCATTGGGAACAGCAAATCGCAACTGCACAAGGCGCGTATGAAATTGCGAGATCTGCTCCGCACCGGCCAGCGGAAGGAGACTGCGCTATGACAGAGACGCGCCCCGAAAAGCCCACTATGACCGATTGTGTTGATTTCCAGGATCGTCTGCCCGAGTTGTTCGAGAACAACGTAAATCTGAGCGAAGAAGAGCATCTGAAGAATTGCGAGAATTGCACGGCTCTGGTACGGGATCTCGAATATATTGCCCAGCAGGCAAAACTGCTTCTGCCTCTCCACGACCCGAGCCCCAGCGTCTGGGACAACATACGGTCGGCTATCCGGAATGATCCGGGCCCGGGCAACAGCCCGTCTTCGGCTCCTTCCGCGGGAAGATAGCATTGACGGTTTAGACTGCGCCCAGTCCTGTAGCCGGTCCTATAATTCGTACAACGCATGAGGACCGAGACAAATCTGCCGGTAACGGTGCGCCGCATCGTGCTCACAGGATTCATGGGCGCCGGCAAATCCACCACCGGCCTGTTGCTTGCGCAGAAGCTTGGCTGGCAGTTCCTCGACACCGATGCCGTCATCGAGGCGCGCACTGGAGTCACCATCGCGCAGCTCTTCGAACAGCGCGGTGAAGCGGCCTTCCGTACATTTGAGACTGAAACCATCCGCGACTATGCACAGGCTGAGCACCTGGTTCTCGCCCTGGGCGGCGGAGCCGTCGA
>DATAQX010000100.1:0-12519 GCA_036264455.1 Silvibacterium sp.
AGTCATTCTCAGGTTGGCTTTTTCACGGCGGCTTTCGCGCACGCAACATGTCTTTATCTCCTCGGCACATCTTCCTTCGAGCCTCCTGGCTGGTCCTGGTGGTCACCCTTGCTGGTTGCGGTCGGTTCGCGACCAAACCCCCGCAGGAATACGTCTATGTATCGGCCAAAGGTACCTTTCTTCGCGACCGCCTGGCGGCTGTTTCCAACCGGATTGCGGAGGTATCAAACGGCCAGCGCCTCGCTGTTATTGAACACGCCCGCCGCTTCGTCAAAGTCAAAACCGATAAGGGCGAAATCGGCTGGATTGACGAGCATGCGGTGATCGACCAGCAGGTTTTCGACAAATTCTCCGCCCTGGCAACCCAGCACGCACAGAACCCGGTGATTGCACCAGCCACCTTACGCGACGACTCTTACCTGCACGACGCCCCCGGGCGTCAAACGGAGCACTATTACCTGCTGGCGGAAAACAGCAAGCTGCAACTGCTGGCGCGCGCTTCCGTCGCTAAGCCTGCCCCTCCTCAGGCCGTGCCGGTACCGGTTCCGGCACCCGCTGCGAAGCCTGCCGTAAAGTCCAACTCCACCGCAAAATCCCCGGCATCGCCTCCTGTCCCTGCTCTGCCTGTGCCGGCGGTAGCGCCGGTCCTCCAGGATTGGTGGCTGGTTCGTGACTCTCAGGGACACGTCGGATGGGTCTGGTCACGAATGCTGGACATCGACATCCCCAACGAGATCGCCGGTCTGGCGGAAGGGCAGAGATATGTGGGAGCCTATGTCCTGCGCACCGTCGATGATCCAGGATCGAGCTTCCCGGATAAGCAGGCGCCGGAATACGTAGCCCTAATGAACTCCTGGAAAGAGGGTATGCCCTACGACTTCGACCAGGTGCGTGTCTTTACCTGGAACACCAGGAAGCATCGCTATGAGACGGCCTATCGTCAGCGCAACCTTGAGGGATACCTTCCCGTGACCGTAGGCAATCAGGTCTTCGATCATCAGTCCGTTCCCGTCTTTTCTTTCAAGGTTGCGACCGGCGAGGACGTGGCCATCGACCCTCAGACGGGCGCGCAGCAGCCGGCACAGACTGAAGTCGAAACCTTTCGGATGGACGGCGTGATCGTCAAACGAGTTTTGCCTCCAGCCGCGCCTGCCGCCCCCAGGCCGATCTCTCCGAATCCGGAAAAGAAGAAGCAGAAGCACAAGGCTGAGGCAAAGCACAGGAAGAAGCAATGAGCTCGGGGCCCAAAACCTCTCTCATTGCAGATGGCCCAGGTCTTAAGTCATGTCAGCCAGATTGCTCATCGCGCGACGCGTGAACGGGTGGTCTTCGCCCAATACGCGACGGCTTCTGATCTCTACCCGTTCCTGAAGCTTCCGTGCTTTTGTCGCATCGCCTCCGCGGAAGAGCGTTACCGCGAGGTTGCCCATGGCGGTCAGCGTGAGGTAATGGTCCTCGCCCAATGCTCGGCGGCTGGTTCTCACTACCTGCTCCTGAAGCTTCAGCGCCCTCTTTCGGTCCCCATAGTTTGAGAGTGTATGAGCGAAGTTGTTCATTGCATTCAGCGTGTTGGGGTGATTCTTGCCTAGCAAGCGGTTGCTCGCTTCTGCTACTCGCTCCTGAAGTTGCAGCACCCCTTCCGGATCGTCCCGGGCGTCCAGTGTCAGAGCCAGGTTGTTCATGGCCAGCAGCGTGTTCGGATGATTCTCGCCCAGCAGGCTATAGCTTACTTCTACTACCTGCTCCAGCAGCTGCCGCGCTCCTTCCCGATCTTCCAGTGCGAAGAGAGTTTGAGAGAGATTGTTCATTGCCAGCAGCGTGTTCGGGTGGCTCTCGCCCAGGACCTTACGGCTCGTAGTGATTACCTGCTTCTGAAACTTCAGAGCTTCCTCCAGGTTTCTCTGTTCGAAAAGCGTCTGAGCCAGATTGTTCATCGCCAGTAGCGTGTCAGGATGCTCCTCGCCCATCAGACTCCTGTATGTCTCGAACACCTGTTGTTGAAGCTTGCGGGCTGCTTCTCGGTCTCCTTGCTGACAGAGCGTCATGGCCAGGTTATGCATTGCGCCCAGGGTCTCCTTGTGAGTCTCCCCCACTAATCGACGGAAGCCCGCCAGAGACTTCTCCTGAAACTTCCTCGCTCCCTCCAACTCACCCTGCGCATAGAGAGTTCCAGCGAGATTAAGAATTGCCAGCAATGTATCTCGATGTTCCTCGCCCAGCTGGCGTCGCCGTGCTTCCAGTATCTTTTCCTCAATCCTTCTTGATCCCGCCAGATCGCCTTGCGCTGACAGAATTCCCGCGAAGATACCCATCGTGGTCAGGGTGTCGGAATGCTCGTTGCCAAGGACGCGGCAGCTTGCCTCCATTACCTGCTCTGCCAGTTTGTGCGCTCCAGTCAGATCTCCCTGCGCTCTAAGGGTTTCAGCGAGATTGTTCTTCGCTGTCATGGTGCGTGGATGCTCCTCGCCCAGCAGGCGGCGAAGTGCCTTTACTGCCTGCTCTTCAAGTTTGCGCGTAGTTGCATAGTCACCTCTCTCGTAGTCGTGGCCTGCAACCCACAGCGCGAGTTCTGTCTCATCCTCTGTTTGCAAATGGCCGACAATGTGCCGTGCGTGCGGCATGTCCTCCGCGATTTTCGCGTGTTCGCGAATGTCGATTCCTACCTCAAGCCGTTTCATGAGGGCCTTGACTGTTGCCGATTTGAGCTCCTGTCTTCGTTTCTCGTCCGGGAACTGGAAGCGCATCGTCCGGCTTACAAGCGTGTGTACGGCCCGTGCATCATTACCGGATTTCTCGCAGAGGCTTAGCACGGTCGCCTGATTAACGGCCTTGAGGGCACGATTCTTCCAGTTGTCGCTCGGATCGAGTGCCCAGAAGACCTCGGCCACGAACGATACCTCGATCGGGGCGACAGCCAGGATCGAGGCCAGCCGCAGGAAGTCGAGCATCTCCGCCTGCTGGCCAAAATGAAGAATGCTTCGCAGGAACGTGGCGCGAATGCTGCGCTCATGTCCCGTAGGGAGGCTCTCCTGCAACAATGCCCCGAATTCGACGGCATCCTCTTCGGTACCCGACTTCTCCAGATGAGTAAGGTAGCTCCCAAAGCCTTCGAACCCCTGGGCGAGATAGCTGCCCGCGACAGCTACGGCAAGAGCGTGACCCCCAAGGAGCTCGGCTATCTGACGAGCTGCTGCTTCCTCCACACCTGCTTCTGGCTTGCGCTGCGAAGAGAGCAGATCATATGCCTCACTCGGCAGCAGAACGCCAAGATCTAATGCGTCGCCGCGTGCGCCGTACTCCTTGCTCCGTGTCGTGATGAGCGTGGCGGCAGACGCCGCGCGCGCATTCCAGGCACGCTCCAGTTCGTCCGGCTTCAGGCCGGAAGGGACGTCGTCGACGATCCACAGGCACCGCGCGCCGCGCTTTTCGATGGTCTGCCAGAAGGAGGCTTCGACTTCATCAGGGTTGAGACCCTCCGTGGAAACGCCCGATTCGACGGCGAATTGCCGAATCTGATCGTTTCGCAGGGCGATGCGTTGCTCCGCGCTCAAAGGACCTTTCGAGTCGTCATTTCCATAGGCGTTCAGCCAGAAGACGCCGCCCGGATAAGCCGGGCCAAAACGGATACTGTATTCGCGAGCGAGCAGCGATTTTCCGTTGCCTCCCAGGCCGCGGACCTGGGCTGTAGCCTGCCCGTAAACGCCGGTGATGATGCCAATCTGATTCGCGGTAAGTTTTCCATGGAGTTCCCACAACTCGCTGGTCCGCCCCACAAAGGACCGGGCCTGGACTGGACTCATGCCATGGTAGGCAGGCAGATCGACGACGCCAGCTCCGAGGAAGTCGTCAGAAAGTGCATCGAGCTTGGTCTGGAACGAGCGTGCGAGAGCACGGTTGCTGCGGCCGGCATGGATGCGTGGTGCCTGCCGGTCGCCGAGCGCAGGCGGTATGTGCTCAAAGCCCGCCTCGGGGTTTACGATCCACACTCGCCGGCCTGCGTCGCGATCGATATTTTGCGCTGCCAGCCAGGCGATGGTGATCTCCTGCTGGCAAGGACTGCTCAGGGGATAAGTCGCGGAATAGAAGGCGAGAAGGGCTTTGGAACCGGCAATTGCCTCGCGGATCTCCTGCGTGATCGACGACTGATCGGGAATCTCGTGTTCGTCGCGCCAGACCCGAATTCCGGCATAGCGCAGAGCGGCAAGCAAGGGCCGTGCCCGGTTGAGGTCATGCTTGCGATAGCTGAAAAAGATATCGTGCGCTTGGGTCATTCTTCGTGCCGCTCTTTGGTGCTATTCCTGGCGCGATGTCGATTCTATCGGTGATGACGATAGTCCGGCTTATGTGAATTGCTTCCTCTGGCAGCACTGGCCAGACCGTCCCTCGGCAAAGCTTGCATAGGCGAAACCAGCCGCTGGGCAGTAAGCTGCATCTAACTGCCGAAGCTTTTTGCGCGCATTGACATATCTGGATTTAGGGCATTGCAGCTCTTCTATCTCACGTTTCCGTGTCGCAAAAAAGAAATCCCAGCAGTTGATTTTGAGTAAGGTGAACCCGTATGGTGATGGTATCCACATTGCGGTGTAAAGTGGCCTCAGGCAGGGCGGCGGTATTGGATTTGCTTCTCGCTTTACTCACAAAAGCCTAATAGTCGAGTTACAGAAGGAGATCGGCACATGGACAACAAGCCGGCGCAGAATATTCAGGACACCTTCCTGAATACCGTTCGCAAGGATAAGACTCCGATCACGATATACCTTGTGAGTGGAGTTAAGTTGACCGGAAAGATCCGGTCATTCGATAAGTATTCCGTGCTTCTTGAGAACAATAGCCAGGAGCAACTGATCTTCAAGCACGCGATCTCTACCGTCGTCAGCAGCCGCTCGGTGCTACATGGCGAGCATCGCTCGATGAGCGCTGGTTCCGGCGTTTCTGCGCCGGCGTCAACCTCGGCTTCGCCAGGGCAGGATCTCGCAAATTCCTGAGCGGCCTGGATTGAACTTGCTTGTAGTGAATTTCCGGCCCGGGCGTTTTCTTGTGGGACGGAGTGAATCTGCGGTTCCCGTCAACGGGTAAGCGCGCGCCTTGGTCCGTGCAATCAGACAGGCTTATTAATAACTGTATTGAACCCTATCAACCACACCGCCGAACGCGCCCTCCTGGTCGCTGTCGACTTCACTGCACAGCGGCGTCAGCTGACGCGTACGGCCGTCTTGGCCCGAGAAGCCGCGCTGGCCAGCGCCGGAGATGGCGAGGCTGCCGCCCTCGTCCCTGCGTCCGGAACCTCTTTCGACCAGACCGCCTCGCTCGAGGAGTTTCGCGAGCTGGTGACCTCGGCTGGGGCGGAGATTGCCGCGGAGATCGTCCAGCGCAGGCCCAAAGCCGACCCGGCGACGCTGATTGGCAGCGGTAAGGTCGAGGAGCTTGAAGGCATTGCCGCCTCCACCAACGCCGATGTGATCCTCTTCGATCACGACCTGACGCCGACGCAGCTCCGCAATCTGGAGGGCGCGTTGCCCTGCCGGGTAGTGGATCGGACCCAGCTGATCCTTGATATTTTTGCCCGCCACGCCCGTACACGTGAAGGACAGTTGCAGGTGGAGCTGGCTCAACTCGAGTACATGTTGCCGCGGCTGACGGGCCGGGGCGCGTCGATGTCGCAGCTGGGCGGCGGCATTGGCACCCGTGGACCTGGCGAAACGCAGCTGGAGACCGACCGCCGCAGAATTCAACGCCGGCTGTTGCATTTGAAACAGGAGATCGAGAGCGTGCGCCGCATTCGGACGCAGCAGCGGCAGCGGCGCGAATCGGTGCCCGTACCGGCGGTGGCGCTGGTGGGGTATACCAACGCCGGCAAGAGCACCCTGTTTAACGCGATGACCGGTGCCGGGGTGGTCGAATCGGCGCGCATGTTTGCCACCCTCGATCCCAAGCTCAAAGCCATCGTGCTGCCCAGCCGCCGCAAGGTGCTCTTGTCAGATACGGTAGGATTCATTCGCAACCTGCCGCATACGCTGGTCACCTCATTTCGCGCGACCCTCGAAGAAGTGCAGAAAGCGGAAGTCCTGCTGCACGTGCGCGACTGCTCAACTCCCATGCAGGAAGAGCACAAGGCGGAGGTGGAGAAAGTGCTTGGCGAATTGGATGTGCTTTCCAAGCCCCGTATTGAGGTGCTGAACAAGATCGATCTGCTGCCCGAGGACGAACGGGAAGCGCTTGCCGCTACCGGTGCGGTAGCTGTCTCGGCCAGGCTGGGCTGCGGCATTGAAAATCTGATCTCTCACATCGATGCCGCCCTGGTAGCAGACCCCATCGTAGAGCAGCGATTCGAGATTCCCCAGTCACAGGGCGAGGTGCTGGCTGCGCTTGGAGGGGGTGCACTCATCCGCGAGCGGGAGTTCGTGGGTAATTCTGTGGCCATGACGGTGGCTGGCCCGGCATCCCTGTTGGGGCGCTACAGGCAGTATCGAATCAAGCTATAAAGCGGCCAGCTAAGAACCGGATAGCTGACACAGAAATGAGCCGGATATAGGGGAGCAGAGGTAGGTCCCAAACATCCGGCCCATTGGACCCTGAACCGGGTCATAGGTGATAATCTGAGTGTACGCTGGAGTGACGGCGAGTCAAGATATTTAAGGGCTATATTTTCCGAGGTATTTTCGGGGAGTAGATAGACGTGTGTATCATTCGTTGACATCGTGTCTAACCTCTGCTACAACCTAGAGTTCCGCTCACCTTTCCACTAGCTTCCAACCGCAAACGTCGGCTCAATCATGGTAGATGAACTGCTGCGTCAACTTGACGAACTTGTGCTCGGCTCCGTGCCGACGATAATTATTTTCGTATTTCTGGTGCTGGCGTACCGCTTTGTGTTGTACGGTCCGCTGATGCGCATGCTGGCCGAGCGCCGCGAACGGACTCAGGGAGCTGTAGAAAAGGCCCATGCCGCGATTGCGGCCGCCGATGCCAAGAGCCAGGAGTATGAAGCGAAATTGCGTGCCGCGCGTGCCGAGATCTTTCACCGCCGCGAGCAGCAGGTGCGGCAGTGGAATGCGCAGCGGGACAGCGCTCTGGCCAGTGCGCGGCTGGCAGCGGAAGAGCGGATTGACGCCGCTCGCACGGCGATTGAGGCGGAAGCAGCAGCCGCCCGGCGGCAGATCGAGGTTTCGGTGGACCAGCTGGCCGGTCAGATTCTGAGGACCATTCTCCCTTCGGAAGTGGTGACTGCGGGGGGATCGCGGTGAAGTCCAGAACTCGTTTTGCAACGTTACTGCTGATGTTTCCTTTGCTTGCACTTCTGCTGTTGCCCTTGAGCGCTCGGGCGCAGGAGAACTCGGCGCAAGGGTCTGCGACAAAAGCACCAGCCGCTTCGGCGCCTCACATGGATGAGCCGGAGAGCAACGCTCAGATCGAGGCGTTTCGCCACTCGCCTGCCGTGCAGACTCTGGCGCGCCATTTGAACTTGAGCACGGAGACAACAGCCAGAATCCTCGAAAATATCAACTCGGGGACACTGATTGCCGTGATTCTGTGGTTTCTGTTCCGAACCGTTCCCGGGATATTCCGGAAGCGTAATGAGACCCTGCAGAAACAATTGCTGGACGCTCGGCTGGCAGCCACGCAAGCCAATGAGCGACTGGCGGTCGTAGAAGAGCGGTTGTCGAAGCTGGGTGTGGAGATCGAAGCGATCCGCCAGCAGACAGAGCTGGACAGCTTGAACGACGAAAAGCGTATCCAGGAGTCGCTCGAAGCAGAACGGCAGCGGATTGTGGCCTCGGCCGGGCAGGAGGTCGAAGCGGTCGGCGCGGCGGCGCAGCGCGAGCTGAAGAAGTTCGCGGCGGAGCTGGCGGTATCTCGCGCGCGGCAAGGGGTGCGCCTGAGCGCGGAGGGTGACCGGATGCTGATTCACAGCTTCGGTGAGAATCTCAAAGGGGAACGGAACTGATGTCGGCCTTTGCAGCACGCTACGCACGCGCCCTGGCCGATGCAGTCGCCGATGCGCATCTCAATCCAGTCGATGTTGAGAGCCAGCTTGCCGATTTTCGTGTCGCATGGCACGAGAGCGCGGGGCTGCGCGAGGTGTTGTTGGATCCCTCGTTTCCCGTCGAAGAGAAGATCGCAATCCTGGATAAACTGAATGTCCGGCTGGGGATGGCGCGGCAAACGCGGAATTTTATCGCGGTGCTGATCGATCGTGACCGGTTGCACGCATTCGATGAAATACTCGCCGGGTTTCGCCACGAAATGAACAGGCGGCTGGGGATTTCCGAAGTGCAAGTGACGACGGCGCGCAGGCTGGATAATGCGGAACGCGAAGCCGTGAAAGCGCAGGTCGCCGACCTGACAAAGAGCCGGATCATTGCCAGGTTTCATGAAGATCCATCGCTCATGGGTGGCATGATTGTGCGCATAGGCAGTACCGTGTATGACGGATCGGTACGCGGCCGGCTGGACCGGTTGCAAGAGCAGCTGGCGGCCAGCTAACGTCGGGCACCTGAACGCCGGAACAGAATCAAGATCAAAAGACCCTATTAGAAAAGTGAAGTATGGCGCAAATAAAGGCAGATGAAATTACACAGCTCCTGAAGGAGCAGATCGCAAACTACGACTCGAAGATCCGCGTGGATGAAGTCGGCACAATCATCTCGCTGGGTGATGGCATTGCCCGTCTGCACGGCCTGGACAAGGTCATGGCCGGGGAGCTGCTCGAGTTTCCGCATGGTGTCGCAGGCTTGGCGATGAGCCTCGAAGAAGACCAGGTGGGCGCAGTGCTCATGGGCGAGTACACCGAGCTTCGCGAAGGCGATCAGGTCAAACGCACCGGAAAGATCTTGAGCGTGCCCGTCGGCGACGCAATGATTGGCCGCGTTGTGAATTCGCTGGGCCAGCCGATCGACGACAAGGGACCGATCGCGACCACACAAACCCTGCCTGTGGAGCGACTGGCGCCGGGCGTAATCGACCGTCAGCCGGTGCGCGAGCCGATGATGACCGGCCTGAAGGCCATCGACTCGATGATCCCCATCGGCCGCGGGCAGCGCGAGCTGATTATCGGCGACCGCCAGACCGGCAAGACTGCTATCTGCCTCGACACCATCATCAACAGCAAAGGGAAGGACCTGATCTGCGTCTATTGCGCGATCGGGCAGAAGCGGTCGTCGATCGCGCAGGTCGTGCAGACGCTGACCGAGTACGGCGCCATGGATTACACCATCGTCGTCGCCGCGTCAGCATCGGAGCCGGCCCCAATGCTGTATCTTGCGCCGTATGCGGCCTGCGCTATGGGCGAGTATTTCCGCGACAACGGCAAGCACGCCCTGCTTATCTACGACGATCTTTCCAAGCACGCCACGGCTTACCGCGAAATTTCACTCCTGCTGCGCCGTCCGCCGGGCCGCGAAGCCTATCCGGGCGATGTCTTCTATCTACACTCCCGGCTCCTCGAGCGCGCCTCCAAGCTGAGCGACGAAAAGGGTGGCGGATCTCTCACCGCGCTTCCCATCATCGAGACGCAGGCCGGTGACGTTTCGGCCTACATCCCGACGAATGTCATCTCCATCACCGATGGCCAGATCTTCCTCGAAACCGACCTCTTCAATTCAGGCGTACGCCCGGCTGTCAACGTAGGGCTTTCGGTTTCCCGCGTGGGATTTTCAGCGGCAATCAAAGCCGTCAAGCAGGTGGGCTCGACGCTCAAACTTGACCTGGCGCAGTATCGCGAGCTGGCCGCCTTTTCACAGTTCGGGAGCGACCTCGACAAGATCACTCAAAATCAGCTCAACCGCGGGCGGCGTCTGACCGAGCTGCTGAAGCAGCCGCAGTTCCATCCGCTCACCGCCGAAAAGCAGGTCATCATTCTTTATGCCGGAACACAGGGCTTCCTGGATGACATCAAGGTCGAATACATTCGTGCCTTCGAAGACGGACTGTACAAGTACCTCGACTCCGGTCAGACGGGGCTGCTGAACGACATCGCCACCAAGAAAGCGCTCGACGATACGCTCAGGAAGCGGATCAGCGATGCGCTGAACGAGTACAAAGCGAACTTCCTGGCAGAGCACGAGGAAGCCAGAGTGGCGGGAGCCGCGAAACAGGGTTAAACCATGGCAAACGTCCTCGATCTACGGCGGCGCATTCGCAGTGTAAAGAACACGCGCCAGATTACCCGCGCCATGAAGATGATCTCGGCGGCCAAGCTGCGGCGCGCGCAGGAGCGAGCGGTTTCGTCGCGGCCCTACGCGGCGATGCTGGCCAGCGTGCTCGAGTCGGTGAAGCGGCGCATCGAGATTTACGACCCCGAAACCGGCGAATTGCGTCATCCGCTGCTCGAGACGCGCGAAGAGAATCGTGTTCTGGTAGTAGTGGTTTCCGGTGATAAGGGCTTTGCGGGAGGCTTCAACGCCAACATTATCAAAGCGACGCTGCAATTCATCAATCACAACCACAATAAGCAGATTGACGTGGAGGCCATCGGCCGCAAGGGCCGCGATCTCTTTCGGCGGCGCTATCCGATCGCGAAGTTCGCCGAGCAAAACGGCGAGGAGACCGCTCGTCCCGAGCGGCATGAACGCTCAGGCCGGATCGAGGTCATCGGCGACCACCCCGGCCTGCTCGACAAGGTGGAGTTCGACCGGGTGAGCGAGTTGGGCGAGGAGATAATCGCGCGCTATACGCATGAGGAGATCGACGCGGCCTACATTGTCTACAACGAATTCAAATCAGTGATCGCGCAGCGCATCGTCGTCGAGCGCATTCTGCCCATCATTGAATTCGGCAAGCATGAGATCGTCGAAACGCAGCCAATGTCAATCGAGGAGCGCGCGGAGGCGGCCCGCGCTGCCATGACGGCCGGCGTCAGCATTCTGCCCGGTGAGCTCGAAGCCTCTATCGAGCAGTATATGGACGAAGCAAAGAACTTCGGCACCGCCGAGGTGGATTACATCTACGAGCAATCGCCGCGCGAGATCTTCAACGCTGTTTTGCCGCGTTATCTCATCTCCCAGCTTTATCACGCGATGCTGGAGTCGGTTGCCGCCGAACACGCAGCGCGCATGACGGCCATGGATGCGGCGACCAACAATGCATCCGAGATGATCGACAAGTACACGCTGGCCATGAACCGTGCGCGTCAGGCAGCGATCACCAAGGAAATTATCGAGATTGTGAGCGGTGCAGCCGCGATTTAAGTGAATCCCGCGAGTCAACCTCGTCGGGATGCGAGAAAGAACAGGCTTTATGGCAGAAAACATCGGTAAAGTGATTCAGATTTCCGGCCCCGCCGTCGACGTGCAGTTCGACGAAGCGAAGATGCCCTTCATTTACCAGGCGCTCCGCGTAGTGAGCGATGGCTTCAACGTTCCCACGCCCGTCAATGTCATCCTTGAGGTCCAGCAGCACCTGGGCGAAGGCCGCGTGCGTTGCGTGGCCATGGAAGCCACCGAGGGCATGGTGCGCGGCATGAAGGCCATCGACCTCGGCGGTCCCATCACCGTGCCCGTGGGTCGCGAAACCCTGGGTCGCGTGCTAAACGTGATTGGCGAGCCGGTCGACAATCTTGGTCCGGTCAAGACCGAGAAGCGCATGCCCATTCACCGCGAGGCTCCGGCATTCGACGAGCAGGCGACCAGTGAAGAGATGTTCGAGACTGGCGTGAAGGTCATCGACCTCATCCAGCCCTTCCTCAAGGGTGGCAAGACCGGCCTCTTCGGAGGCGCCGGCGTTGGCAAGACCGTCATCATTCAGGAACTCATCAACAACGTCGCCGCCAAGCACGGAGGCTTCTCCGTCTTCGCCGGCGTCGGCGAGCGCACCCGCGAGGGCAACGACCTCTGGCTCGAATTCCAGGAAGCCGGAGTCATCGACATCCACGACTACACCAAGTCCAAGGCCGCACTGATCTATGGACAGATGACCGAGCCGCCCGGTGCGCGCCTCCGTGTCGCCCTCACCGGCCTCACCGTCGCCGAGCACTTCCGCGATGAGGAAGGCGCCGACACGCTGCTCTTCATTGACAATATCTTCCGCTTTACGCAGGCCGGCTCCGAGGTTTCTACGCTGCTGGGCCGCATGCCCTCGGCCGTCGGATATCAGCCGAACCTCGCCACCGAAATGGGCGAGCTGCAGGAGCGCATCACCTCCACCAAGAAGGGCTCCGTCACCTCGGTGCAGGCCGTGTATGTACCCGCTGACGACTTGACCGATCCCGCTCCGGCAACCACCTTCGCTCACCTCGACGCGACCACCGTGCTCTCGCGTCCGCTCTCCGAACTCGGCATCTACCCCGCCGTCGATCCCTTGGCATCCAGCTCGCGCATCCTCAGCCCGCGCGTCGTCGGTCAGGAGCACTACGACGTCGCCCAGGGCGTGAAGAAGATTCTGCAGCGCTACAAGGACCTGCAGGACATCATCGCCATCCTCGGCATCGACGAACTGGCCGAAGAGGACCGGGTGCTGGTCGGTCGGGCTCGCAAGATCGAGAAGTTCCTCGGCCAGCCCATGTACGTGGCCGAAAACTTCACC
>DATAQX010000105.1:0-1609 GCA_036264455.1 Silvibacterium sp.
AAAGGCTCGCTCTATGATCCATGGGTCTGCCTGTTGTTCGGCATCACGATTGCGGTGCAGAGCGTGAAGGAGCATAAGTATCAGTTTCAGTTTTCAACGAATCAGGTTCGTGAGCTTTCTTACATGACACCGATTGCGTATGGGTCCATGCTGCTCCTATCCATTCCAGCGATGCTGTGGCTAGGATTGCCGGGGCTGGTGGGTATCTGGGCTGTTACCGAATATGCGCAGCTGCTCTATCTGCTCCATCTCAATCGAAGACTGTTTGGACACGAAATTGAATTGAGCTATCGCCTGGTCAGCATCTTCATGCTGTTCTTGCTTGCCGGTACTGCGGCCTGCATTTGGCCGGTCTTCCATATAGCCGCCATGAGCTTGCCCAAACAAGCTCTCATCGCGAGCACGGTGACCGTCGTATCACTGGCGGTTTCCTATTGGATATTTGGCGTGGACCAGGTACGCACGCTGTTGTGGCAACGCATCCGCTTGTCCCGGGTTGCTATCGGGAACGCGTCGCAATGATGCAGGCTTCGGAACTGTAGGAATTCGAAGGAACGCCGGTCAGGCTTTGGCGGAGTGCCCCGATGAGATAACGCAGCACGGGGCGCTGAGTGAATCAAGAAGCGTACCGATTGCGGCGTCATAGAGCGGCGAGCTGTCGTTGCGGCCAATCGCAGCGGCGGTGGAGCGGCCGGCGCTGGCAAGTGCACGCCGTAGCTCTTCCTGTTGGTAAAGCGAGAGCAGCGCTTCAGCGAGCAGGTCGGCATTGCGGGGTGGAAGGACGATGCCATCGCGGCCCGGCGTCAGCAGTTCGGATGAGCCACAGTGCGTAGTCGCGATGCACGCCACTTCATTCGCCATCGCTTCGAAGAGAGCCATGCCGAAGCCGTCGTCGACCGAAGGTAGTACAAAGACATCGCATCGCCGGTAGAAATCGTTGATGTCTGGAACGTAACCCACGAACTCAACATTGGAAAGGCGCGCCAGGCGCTGCTGCAGCGCGGGGTAGTGCGCGAAGCCGGCATCGGAGCGAATCAAGAGCCGCGCGTTGGGGAGAGCGAGGCGCTCCCATGCCTCGAGGAGATAGAGATAGCCTTTGCGCACCGGGGCGCCACCGACAACGCCAACGGTGAATTCGGCATGGCGCTCCGGGTGTGTCTCCGCAGGAAAGGCGCAGCGGCCAACCAGCGGCGCCTTGATGACTTTGCCGCGCATCGCTTCGGGAAAGGTCGCGCGAGTGTATTCGGAGGGTGCGAGGATACGCTCCGCTTCGGCGTACTCGGCGAGTTGCCGGTCGCGGAACCATGCGGGCTGCGGCCGGTAAGCGATGCCGAGCTTAGCCGACTCCTGCTCGACGATCTGCTGCTGGAAGTCGACGTGGGGGCAGGCGCGATCGAGGACGAAGCGCGCGCCGCGCCGCGCCGCTGCGTGGGCCGTCGCCAGGGATGCGGTGGCCCAGCCGATGAAGAGATCGTCTGGACGAATGACGGCGGCGACCGAGTGGTCATAGAGCCAGGAGTCGGCATTGAGCACGGCTTGCGAGGCGCCGATGGGAAGAAAGTGCATGGCGGTTTGCAGCAGCGAGGGAACCAGGGTGACCGGGACCGAC
>DATAQX010000189.1:0-2425 GCA_036264455.1 Silvibacterium sp.
AAGCGATCACTGCGCCATACGCAATCGCGATTGCTGTAAGCAGCTCTGCCGGCAGATGCAGCGCGCCGCCCAATCCGGTACCCGCACCCATTACCACTGACACATGTGCTTCGCCGGTCCGGTGTGCGTCACTGCCCCAGGTGAAGAGCTCACGCAGCCACTCCCATGGCAACGTCGAGCAAGCCGGAAGAAGACTTTGCAGCAGCAGGACACACACCCAGACACGGTGTTCCGCCGCGGCTCCCATCGTCCGGAGCGCTCGCGCCGCAACGTATCCGGCCGCAAACAGCAATGGAATCTGCCACAGGGAATTCAGAAGATAGGACAAAATCCAGGATTCGAAGCTCCTCATGGCTCGCTCGCCTCCTCGTTAAATCGTTCGGTCAACTCCGCCAGTCTTTTCGCATCGATCTGTCCATTTTTAAGGAGGCTCATTACCAGTTCTTCGCTCGATCCACCAAACATGCGATCAATCAGGTCACGCAGGCCCTGACCCAGCGCCTTGGCTTCAGTCACCTTTGCGGAGTAGACGTAGGCGCGACCCTGTAACTCACGTCTGAGCTTCCCCTTGCGTTCAAGAATGTTCAGCATGGTCTGCACGGTGGTGTAGGCTAGCTGAGGCTCCAACTTCGCCTGCACAGCA
Organism: Silvibacterium sp.; assembly: GCA_036264455.1. Lineage (GTDB taxonomy): Bacteria > Acidobacteriota > Terriglobia > Terriglobales > Acidobacteriaceae > Silvibacterium. Next base: position 644 of record DATAQX010000189.1, read on the forward strand.
CTCACCGTGCCGCTGCCATACCTCCAGATCACCTGCATAATCCTTAACTCAAGCTTGGTTAAGTCAGCTTTTTTGGGCTTCTTCACCAGATTGACTCCTAAGTACTTAGGAGATTAGACTCGACGGCTCAAATCTGTCAACTAAGAATTTAGGAGATCGCTGGTCATGAGCCGATTCCGGATTGTTCCCCAGTCACGGGCAATCCGGAAGTGATCGGACGAGAAACGGCTTCCCGGGCATGTGCTGTTCACAATCCGAAACTCCCCTCGCGCATTGTCCTGTGAGTCAGGTAAAGTTACCCCAACCGGAGACGACATTCATGGAGTTGAAACAATGAGCGCCCCAAGCACAACCACCACTGCCCCCAGCCCTTCCCAGACCTATGTGAAACCGGGCCGGATGCTCTCGCTCGACGTATTGCGCGGACTCACCATCGGCTTCATGATCCTGGTCAACAACAACGGCGATGGCAGCAGGGCCTATTGGGCGCTCAAGCACGCCAACTGGAATGGCTTTACGCCAACCGATCTCGTCTTCCCGACTTTTCTCTTTCTCGTCGGCATATCCACGGTTTTCTCAACCGACACGCGCCTCGCGCAGGGCGCCACCAAGCAGTCGATCTTCCTTCACACTCTTCGCCGTACCGTCATCATCTTTCTGCTCGGTCTGCTGGTGAACAGCTTTCCTCATTTCAACCTGCACACGCTGCGCATTTATGGAGTCCTGCCGCGCATCGCGATCTGCTACTTCGTCGTCGCCACGCTTTACCTCATCAGTCCCGGATGGCGCAGCAAGGCCGCGTTCGTTGTCGCCGCGCTCGGCGCTTACTGGATCCTGATGCGTTTCGTGCCTGTTCCCGGCTATGGTCTTCCCGGACACGATGTTCCCTTCCTCGACCGCGATGGCAATCTCGCCGCCTGGATCGACCGGCAGATCTTCTCCCCTTCGCATCTTTACGAGGGCACGCGTGATCCTGAAGGAGTGCTCAGCACCATCCCGTCGCTCGCCACCGCGCTCCTCGGCATGCTCGCCGGAATCTGGCTTCGCACCAGCCGCAGCCTCGTCGAAAAGGCGCGGGGCATCGCCATTGCCGGCGGCACCGGAGTTCTGCTGGGCGGCCTATGGAACCTCTGGTTCCCTCTGAACAAAAAGCTGTGGACCAGCTCTTTCGTTCTCTTCGCCGCCGGCCTCAGCCTTTTGCTGCTGGCGCTCTCTATCTGGATCGTCGATATTCGAAATGCCTCCGCCAGCAGTGAGGATCGCGCCCGCCGCTCACGCCGCTTCATGCCGCTGCTCGTCTTCGGAACCAATGCCATCACCGCCTACGTCTTTTCCGAACTGCTGGCGGGAGCGATCGACAATATCCATCTCAGCTCCGGCGGCAACCTGCAGCAGTGGCTCTACCACTCCATCCTCGCCGTTGTTCCCAATCCCGCCTTCGCGTCCCTGCTCTATTCCCTGGGGTTCGTCGCCGTCTGCTGGCTGCCTGTCTACGTGCTCTACCGCAAACGTTTCTTCATCAAGATTTAGCTCCGGCCACTCCGAGTAACTTCAGTTTGAATGCACGCATTTGCTCAGCCGTCGACATGCTCCCGACGGCATGCCTTTGATTGCATTTCCGATAGCAGGCGCCCAGAACTAAGACCATCATAAGGATCACAACAAAGGAAAGGACCGCCGCGATTTGAACGACCGCACGCCAGCACCGCCAGCGAACAAAGTGTCCTGGTCAAAGCGAGTCTGGAGCGGTCTCTTTCAAAGTGTGCGGCCCTTCAGTCCAGC
>DATAQX010000220.1:0-10280 GCA_036264455.1 Silvibacterium sp.
AATGTTCCAGGGAAGCTGGCCATGGCCAACGCCGGTCCGAATACCAACGGCTCACAGTTCTTCATTACCGTCGCCGCGACGGATTGGCTGACTGGCAAGCACACGATTTTCGGAGAAGTAGCCGAAGGTCAGGAGGTGGTAGAAAAGATTTCCCGCGTGGCGCGAAGCTCCCAGGACAAACCGCACAAGCCGGTGGTGATTGAGTCACTTGTGATCGAGCGCGTTTAGAGCCCAATCCGGAAGTATGAAACAGCAAGGCCCGCTGTGATGCGGGCTTTTGCGTTGATTGTCCTCGTACTGTGAGGCAGCTATGTTTCAAGGACTACAACAATCGGAAAATGCCTTAAAAACTTGGCTCCGAGGTTGATGGCTTTTTCTCCAGCCCATTTCTCTCAGCTGTCCGTTTAGGGAATGGGTTTTCAGATGCACGCCTGGTGCTGCTCCCACGCTGCTGCATACCCTTTCTTTTCGTTTCAGACTCGGCTTGATAGCTGCGGAGCCGCTCCTCTATACGCTGGTATAAGTCCTGGTGCTGGTACATGCCCTCGTTTTTCTGCGACAGTGAGGATGGGCCGCCAACATGAAGGGACAGGATGAGAAATTCGCGTTCTGCCAAGTCCGGGAATTCCGTGTTCATCGTGGTATCAAAGGAAAAGAGCGGGGTGCCGGCGGCGTCCGGAGGACTAAGCTGGGCAGTGCCTTTCGTACTATCGGGGAAGTCCGTCGTATAGGATTCTCCGCCGGACGGGCCTGTTTCGCCGCTCGGTGACTGGGGCTCCCCCTGGCTCTTCGAGGAAACTGACGTAAGGCCGGAAGAGGTGACCGCCAGCACATTTGGCGCGCTCATCTTCTTCTCAGCCACTTCTGCCATATGTCCGGCAGAAGTGGTGAGCTTGCCCTGGCCAGCGAGCGCCTTACCGGAAGCCTTTGAGGAAGTCTTCGCAGCGAGGTAGGCGCTGGATCGGCCGGTCCCGAATTCAGCTGCTGATCCACGCTGAGGCTGAGGGACTGGTCCAGGCTGAAAGGCAGATGCTGAGGTAATGGACAACCCAGCATGCCAACCCGCAGAAGGAACGCCAAAAGAGCTGCCTGCTTTGCCTGGGTTCGGAGATTTTCCTCCGCTCGAGCCATTGGTTTCGTTGGCGTTCAACGATGCATTCGCTGAGACGGCTGAAATGGTGGAGTCAGCGGAGACGTTGAGGAGAGAGGATCCTGTTGCGTCCAAGGATGATGCATTTCCCCCTGATGGGGTTCCCCCCAAGCTGGGGGTCCCTGAACCGGGCGACATCGAGTTGCCTGCAGACTGAGCATCGGCGATTCCAGCGCATCCCAGGGCCAGGAGGCCAATGATCCACGCAACTCGGACGACTCTCGTTCGCATACCTAATTGTATCTTCGCGTTTGCAGGGGAGCCTGTTAACTTCGGAGACGAAGAATTGGCAACCGGGAAAATATGAACAATATGATCGAAAAAATGATCTGGTTTCGAATTGTCACGAGGTATGTTGTGAGACTGTTCTCGGTTTGCACCAATGTGAAGATCGCACCCAATGCGATGATCGACACAGGAAGTGGAGTCAAGAACCTTGAAAGTATATCAATGGAAAACCGCATCAGGAAAACAAGCAGGAGAGGGTACATGAGCACTCCCAAAAACCCGAAATCTGTGGCGCCATTTGTCAGGATTGAGTTCGCGGCATCCCTATAGGTCAGACCGAAGAGCTCGTCATCGAGGTCCTCTTCCCCGAGAATCGAATCCTTATTAGGGTTGAAAATTCTGGGCACCGCCATGGATGTCCACCCTACCAGATCTCTTCCGAACGCTGGGGCTTTTTGCGAGCTGCCCTCGAGGACATCCGCAAAAAATCCAAGAACAAACGTTCGTCCTTGTACATTTGCCTGATTCGCTTCATTTGCTCTGGTGAGGGCGGTTCCATCTTCCACCCAACCCATGGCAATCTGAATTCGCTGATCGAGTGGTGTATTGATGTCACTATGGTTCTGAATCGCAGCAAGCCGAAGCAGCATCAGAACTGTCACCCCTACGGCTATGAAGATGCCTAACACTGCAATCAACAATGACTTCCTGAAGATCGTTCCTTTCAAGCGATATCCCGTAAGCCGTAGTGCAAACACGATCTCCATAGCCGTATAAACGATAACTCTTCTGCCTACAGTCATCAGAAGCACACACAAAATCAATGCGCAAATTCCTGTGAGCAGCTTCGAGACGCCCCTGGAAGCAAGAAACACCGCTGCCGTGAGAGCCGTGAGGGGGGCAAAAAGCCACGATAGAAGGGCTGGGGCAATACTCTGTTGTTCTCCGAAGGTATTTTTTAATCCGCCATAGCCAAGAGAATGTGTAAGAAATCCAGCAATAATGGCGAGGGTTCCGATATAGATCAGCGCATAGGTGTGTTGATCGAGCGGAATGCGAAATTCCCGGCCCCAAAGCGGGCGCTCGTACATTTCACCAAGAAAACAGAGAGAGCCTGCCGTTATCAATACAGCTGCCATCCCGCGGGTGAGAATGCCTTGATCTGCTCCCAGGAATGTCGCAAGGGGTAGCCCGCCTCTCGGAAGTGTAAGCCATGTATTGACGGCTCCAAGTCCGTAGCCGAGCAGAAGGGTCATGGCAAGGATTGTAGAAAAGCGGGTAGGCCCCTCTTGAAATAACCAATCCCAGAGCATGTAGAGAGCTATCAGACTTGCTACTGTAGCCGCCATCACCATGGCCAGTTCGTTGCCCGCTACCCATGTAACCAGGCCGGTGACTACCAGCACTGCCGGAAAATGGTTAAGGTAAAGCGCGCGAGGGGGAGCTACGTCCTCGCCCAGCAAACGGGACGGCAATGGAGCCAAGTCGATCTGCATAGCTGGCGACGCTGTTCTGATCGCGTTCAACGCTACCTTCCTGTCTGCCTATTCGCTGGAACGCTTGCAGATTTGGGCCTGTAATTGCACCCATTATTTATATATCGCCCCATAGACCAGAGCTTGCTCCGCACCATTGACGACGGCACCGATTCCCTGATATGCAAAGATCTTGCCTATGCTGGAAGGGACGAAGAGGATGTCGCCATTACTTACCTTGATGTCTGCCTGTTCTCCGTGGACCACATGACTCAGATCGAGCTTGATTTCTTCCCTGCCCTCCGGAACCTGACGAATCAGTATCACCTTGCTCTGGGCCGAGGTCCTGGTCCAACCACCGGCCAGCGTGAGGGCCTGAATGAGGGAGAGGCGCTCGTTGTTATCGATCAGAAAACCGCCTGCCTTGCCTACATCGCCCAGGATATAGATGATGCCGGCTTTACCGATCACAATGGTATCGCCCGGCAGGATCACTGGATTTTCCTGGGCTCCCAAAGAATTATTGTTCGATACCAGGGCTATATTGCGAGGATGCTGCGAATCGTCCCGATGGAGTATTGTTGCAGTCCTTCCCGCAGTAGTCGTCACTCCGCCCGCCAAAGCAATCATGTCCAGCAACCTGCGGCTTCCGAGCGTTGGATAGACACCAGGAGTATGCACCTCTCCCGTCAAGGTTGCGCCCTGTGAAGCGTACTCGGCGATAGATACCGTGACATGCGGATCGATTAAGATGCCGCGAGACTTCAACTCCGATTCAATCTTCCTGGCCGCCTGATTGGGTGTGAGACCTGCCACCTGAATGTTACCCAGCACGGTGAGATTGACTTCTCCAGTCTGACTTACGCGCGTTGAGCCGGAAAGTTCGGGCGTGTCGAAAACTTCAATATCTAACTGATCGCCGGGACCGATTGCGATATTTGGCGCCCGATCAGTATTCGCAGGAGACGCAGTTTGCGCCTGTGCCGGGTCGCTCTGTACGGGATCGGTCTGGCCCCAGCCAATGACGGCCACACCGAAGCAAAGAAAGAAGAGCAGAAATTGCCATGGCTTCCGGCCCGGGATGTTATTTCTTATCATCGGTGACTCCATAACCGGCTCCATAATTGCTCTTGTAGCCGTAATCGTAGCGTTTGGAATAAGTGTAGTAGTTCTCCATCCGCAAATCGACGTCATTGATGACTGTGCCCAGGACCCGGGCACTGGCCCGGCGCAGCTGTTCACGAACACGAATAAGGGCTCTTTTGCGAGTAACGCCCGAACGCACCAGGATTAAGGCGGCATCAACCTGGGGGGCAAGGCTCAGTGTATCTGCAACCGCCAGGATCGGCGAGGAATCCAGAATGATGTGCTCATACTCGCCACGCCACTGGGTCAACATTTCTTCCATGGCTCGCGAAGCCAGCATCTCACCGGGGTTCGGCGCAATGGGGCCGCGCGAGAGCACAGTGAGGTTCGGAAGCTCGGGCAGAGGATGTTCATAAGCCTCATTGCCCGATTCCCGCGAAAGAAGCGTCGAAAGTCCCGCGCGGTTGGAAAGCCGGAATTTCATGTGAAGGGTGCCTTTGCGCAGGTCAGTATCGACCAGCAGTACGCGGGCCGATCGCTGGGCAAAGGAAATTGCAAGGTTGGCCGCGCTGGTGGATTTACCTTCAGCCGCGAAACTGCTCGTCATTAACAGTAATTTGGGCTCATGATCTACAGCTGACAACAAAATCGACGACCGCAAAGTGCGAAAGCCTTCTGCGGCAATCGATTGCGGATCGACGTAAGACACCAGATCAGGCGAAACCTTCAGCAATCTTTGCTGCTCAGCCTTGTCGGCTGGACTGGTGGCAGAACCTTTACGCCCGGAGATCACAAAGTGCGGAATGACAGCGAGGGTTGGCAATTGAGAGACCGCCTCGGCATCATCCGAGGTGCGAATGGTGTCGTCGAGACTCTCGAAGAAGAAGGCCAATGCAATGCCACCGATCAAGCCGCCCAGAAATCCGAAGGCCAGGGCAGATCGCTTCTTGGGTAGAACCGGATATGGCGGAATGCTCGCGCGGTCGATGATATCGACGTTGTTCGAGTTCAAGCCGGCAGTAATGCCAGCCTCCTTGAGCTTCATCTGCAACCCGTCATAGAGTTCAGACGCTGATTCGGCGCCATGCTTCAGGATGTCGAATTGGGCTGCGGATTCATTCTCCTTGAAGGCCTCCTGCTTGGTCGTATTCAGCCGATCCTGCAAGAGTCCCTCAGTTTTAACGGCGGCGTTATATTCTTCAGCAAACCGCTTGGTAAGGTTGTTGATTTCGGCGTCAATGTCGGCCTGCACGCTGACCAGCTGTTTATCGAGTTCGCGGACCTTGGGATAATCGGGACCGAACTTCGATTTCAATTGCGCTGCCTGCACCATAAGATCGGCTTGCTGACCGCGAAGACTACCTAACACTGTGCCGGGCGCAACCGATATCAGCAAATCAGGATTACGGGTTTGCGCCATCTTGTAGCGCGCCTCTTTGACGATGCGATCGGCTTCGGCTTCGGCAAGTTGCTGGTTCACCGTACGCAGGCTATCGGTAAGCAGGTTGCCGCCTTCAGAGTCGAGGGTAAGCAGGTTGTTCTGCCGTTGATAATCCGTCAAAGCTTTTTGGGAATCTTCGACCTGCTTCTTTACCGTGGTCAATTGCTTGGTAAGCCAGGTGGAAACCCTGGTGGTGCCTTCGTACCTCGATCGTATGTCACGGTCCAGATAAGAGTCGACGATCGAGTTCGCGGCATTCATTGCCACGACAGGGTCCTGATTCTGAAAATGCACCTCCACTACTTCGGTATTGGGGAGAACCAACACTTTGGTCGCACCCTGGAATGCATTGATTAGCCTGTAGCGCTGGACTGGAGTCAGCTGACCATTGTAGGGATGTTCCCTGAACAATCCCGAGTAAGGAGCCTTGTGAAAGAGGTCGAGCGAATTAATTACTTGCATGATCACGGATTCGCTTTGCATAATCCGGATCTCGGTCTGAAGCTTCTCGGCGCTGTCCCCACTGCCGCCGAGCTTTTGTTCAATTAAGTCTTCGATACCGATATTCGTGGAGCGGCTCAAATCGATATGAACGCGGGATATCGCTTCATATTGGGGCACAGTCGTCACAATATAGAAAATCGCATACGCCAGGCCTATCGCAAGGCCAGCGATTATGACCCATTTGCGCTTGATAACAATCTTGCGAAAATCGGCGGGTGTTAGAACAGAGTGTTCCGGAGAGGCGCCCGACCCGCCCGCTGCCCCTTGTTGTGGTCCCTGGGGAGGAACTGCCCACCCTTGCATCCCTATGCGCTCCTTATAGTCAACCTGAACTCAGCCTATCCATGCGTTTACAGCGAATCATCGGCACAGAGAAAGTTTGGCAGAACTCCGAATAGAATCAAGAAACTTGATCCTGTCTGGAGTTTATCTGTAACGGTGGTTGATTCTGCGAGATTCCTTCGTGGGCATATTCCGACGTTTCAAGTTTGTCGACACTTTCTCTGTGGTCAGCTGAAAACTCGCTCTCATCTGGAAGTTGTATCGAATCGTGCCAAGGCCGCAGGAAGACACAATACTGTTGTAGCTCTGGTGGGACCGAAAACCAAGAATGCGTCTCCAACACACTCATCCGGGGATGACGGGTATGTGCCTTGCGAACAGTGACGTTCTTTGGAAAAGTGCGGCGTGACTAGAGTTTAGCCAAAGGCTCAGCTTCGGTCAAACGAATCACGATACATCTAAAGACAGAAGTCACTGCACGCGTGTACAAGCGAACGGAGTCATGACCTGCGCTTCGTCGGCTTGCTTACGCTGTGCTTATTTCTGCCTGGGTGGCGCATAATCCACTCTTACAGCCACAATTTCATAGGGCCTGACAGGTACGGTAACCTTGTCTCCTGCAACCACCAAGAGAGAACCTTCGGGCTGTTCCATCAGGTTGGTTTCTGTCGCCCCGGTTGCTCCTGGCGGCAACGCGATCTCAATGCTGCCGGCCTTTCCTGCCCATTCATATAAATGGAAGATCAGGCTCTCGCTGTCTTCGGCTTTTTTCATTGCTGTCAGAACAATATTCTCAGGAGTCACCGAGACAAACGAGTGACGCACAGGCATGGCTCCGGCGTGCGACCCGACCTGCATGGCGTCGAGCGGGTAGTTGAATTCGTAACCGTGACGGACCGTCAATGCCTGCTTCCAGTCTCCAGCGTGCGGATAAAGTGCGAAGCTGAAGTGGTGATGGCCGCGGTCGGCCTCGGGATCAGGCCAAACGGGCGAGCGCAGCAGTGAAAGACGAAGCACGTTGCCGCGGGCGTCGTATCCGTACTTGGATTCGTTGATCAGGCTGAAGCCATGCTGTCCGTCACCAAGATCGGCCCAGCGAAGCGCCGGGACCTCGAACTTCGCCTGCTCCCAGCTATTGTTGCGCGTAGTGGGCCGGTCGATGGTGCCGTAGGGGATCTCATAGGTTGCCATCGGTCCGGATGCCGCGAGGGGAAATGCGGCCTTCAATAACTCATGTGTCTCATGCCAATCGATGTCGTTCACGACCTCGACCTGATCGTCGCCGGAATGCAGCACAATCTCCTGCACAAATTTTGAGTTCTGCCAGTGCCGCGTTACACGAATCGATCCAGTCATTGGTCCGTGGTCGATCAATTCGACGGAATCGGCGGCGGTGAGTCTTACGGGCGGCTGATCGAGTGTGCCCGGGTCGATGTTCCAGGCGTCGTAATCCTTCGGCGTGTCGTGGAAGAGCTGCAGCTCGTTGCCGCATGCGCCGGAGGCCAAAGTTTCGAAATTGCTCTTTTTGTCGAAGAGGCTGGTGATGCAGCCAGTGGTCTTATCGACAGTGACACGCAGTGCGGCATTTTCGAGTGTAAGGCCATCAACTTTCAGATCGCTGGCGAAGGGGCGGCTGCCGGGAACGACATGCACCACTTCGTAGCCCAACGATGGCATATTTCGCACTGCGAGAAGCAGTTTGAAGGTGTGTGTCGCCGCGTCGCTCGACAGCACCTGCGAAGGAACGACGTGATTGTCCGAGTTGAGCACTGAGACACTTTCCGCCGGTTCTGGTAGCTGCACGCTGACCGTGACCAGTCCGGAGCGCTCCCATGCCAATGGATTGAAGACCAGTACCGGAACTCCCTGAGCAGCGCTTGTGTTGATCCGGGACACGATGGCTTTCATCGCCGAGGCCGAGATTTCGTTCGTCGCCCAACGCACCTGGTCGTAATCGCGCTGCGCGTCTTTGTAGATGACCCCGATGCCCGAGCCCGCGGCGAGGTCGTGGAACTGGTTGAAAGTGATTTTCTTCCAGACCTCTGTCAATTCGTCGGCCGGATATGTCTTCCCTTCGAGCCACCCCAGCGATGCGTACTTCTCAGCGTTCAACGCCCATACCGAACTTTGGCGCATGTTGCGTTTGTGACTGGCCTGGGTGGTCATCACACCGCGGTGATATTCGAAATACATCTCGTCTTTCCACGTAGGGATGGCCACCTGACCAGGAACTGCATCGGGTGCACGATAGCCCCTGGCGATGCTTTCGTAGTTCCATCGGGGTGAATTGGGCGCGAGCTGCGTTTCGATGGAGGAGAAATAACTCTGCGCTGTGCCGAACTGCATCTTCGGCACCACCTTGTCGCCGGATGCCCAATGAAAGCCTTCGTCGAGAATGGCACGCGTAGGGCCTCCGCCGTGGTCACCGATGCCATAGAGGTCCATCATCTTGGTCATGCCGGGCGCCAGTTCGCGCGCACGCTTCAAGTCGGCGGAGAGGCGCACGGGATCGAGATTATTGTTTGCGTAGTCATGCGGGAAGTAGGTCAGCACCTTGCTGCCGTCGGGCGACTCCCACCAGAAGAGCTTGAACGGCAACTGATTCGTGTCGTTCCAGGTCATTTTCTGAGTTACGAAATAGTCCACACCCGATTTCTTGTAGATCTGGGGGAGCTGCCAGCTATATCCAAACGAGTCCGGGTTCCAACCAATACGCACGTCTACGCCGTACTCGTTCCTGTACCAGCGCTTGCCGATGAGCAGCGAGCGAGCGGTCGATTCGCCGTCGGGCATGTTGAGGTCAGGCTCAACCCACATGCCACCAACGATCTCCCAGCGGCCCTCCTTGATGCGGCGCTTGATCTGATCGTTGATCACCGGATATTTTTCGGCCATCCATGCGTTGTACTGCGCTGCCGATTGCGTAAAGGTGTAATCCGGATACTCTTCCATCAACTGCAGCGCAGTCGAGAAGGTGCGTCTGACGACGTCCACTGTTTCCGAGACCGGCCAGAGCCAGGCTGCATCAATGTGCGAGTTCCCAGTGAGGTGCAGAGTCGCCTGCTGCAACAGCGGTCTCAATGCTTCGAGCGTGGACTGGGCCTGCATGAGCGAGGCGTCGAATTTTTTCTGATCGCTTGCGTCAAGGGCCTTCAGATCGACCGAGGTGATGGCCTTGATCAGCGTGGCCTGGTCTGCAGGCGGATTCTTCGACAGGCTGGGCACGAGCAGCGCGGCGGAAAGGAACTGTCTTCGTGCGTCTTCCGGATTTGGACGGCTTTCGGAAAATTCGATCCTCATCGGCGAGCCGCGAAAGTGCTTTTGGTCCACAGTCGCGAGCAGCTTCACAGCTACGAGTATGCGATCGCCGGGCTTTGCATTGTCAAAGAGGACGATGGGTTCGAGGTCGTCGCCCATGGCCACACGTCGCCCGTTGAAATACACGATCTGGGGCATGGGACCATTTGCCTCAGCCCGGAACTGGAACCAGATGCGTGCGCCGGTGAGGTCGTATCCGGCAAGAGTTTTAGGGACCTCGATCCACTGACGGTACCAGGCGGCGGCGGTCGGCCCTGCCGTGTCGGGCTTCACTATTGGCCACGAGGAATCGTCGAGGGAGGGGTTTTCTCCGTGCGGCAGGTCGCCCTCATGGAAGCGCCAGTCGCCGGAGGGCAGGCTGCTCAGCTCCGCCAGCCGCGCAATCACCTTCTGAGCGTCGGCAGGCAGAGTCTTCGCAATGTCGCCGGGCGATTGCGCACGGAGGACTACCGTTGAAGACAGAACAGCCAGCGAGAAAAGAGCTGCAAAACGGGCGAGAAACGGCGAAAGCTTCAAGTGCAAATCCTCCAGGAACCCAGACTCATATTGGATTCGCATCGCGCGGGAACCGACTGATGCGACCTCGCGGGATTATAGCTGATCAGGGGACAGAGATCAGCGATCAGGGATTAGCCATCCAGGAAGACAATGACGCGCTAGCTGATGGATTGCTGCCTATCCTCCACTCTCAGCCGGTCAACCAGAGTGGTCTGGGGAAACGCTGAAATGCGAGAAGAGATGAGGCCCGGAATGAAGCGGGCAGGTTGCGGACGGCCCCACAGGAAGCCCTGGATCG
>DATAQX010000261.1:0-3979 GCA_036264455.1 Silvibacterium sp.
GAACCTGCGCGTGTCCTTGATCGGCATGGAAGCCTGCGGAGGGGCCCACTTTCTGGGCCGTGCTCTGCGCGAACAGGGGCATGATGTGCGCCTGATGCCGGCCCAGTATGTGAAGCCGTACGTGAAGACGAACAAGAACGACTACATCGACGCGGAAGCGATCGCCGAGGCCGTAGGACGGCCGAGTATGCGTTTCGTGCCGATCAAGACGGATGATCAACTGGATCTGCAGTCCCTGCACCGGGTGCGCGAGCGCTGGGTGGGGGGGCGCACTGCGGTGATCAACCAGATGCGCGGATTGCTGCTGGAACGCGGCATCACTATCCGGAAGGGACGCCGTTATATCGAAGAGGCACTGCCCAGGATCCTGGAAGACGCTGACAACAAGGTGTCGGGCGCATTGCGGGTGTTGCTCACGCAACTGCAGCTGGAGACGCAGTACCAATCCGCACACCGCGTTGGTGGCGGATCGGCTCACCTGCATTTTCACCTGGAGAAGGCCCCGGGATATGAACGAGAACTCAATCGACCGAATGCCGCCCATCCACTTGTCCGGGGTTTGACGCGAGAACCTGGTCAGAGGTAATGAAACACTTAGCCCGTTGATCTACACGATAGATCGCGTTCCCACTGGTATTCTGATCAGAATGGTCGCGAGAGTGCGAACAGATGCAGCTTTGCGGAACTGCTGCCGGGCTTTCCGACGCAGTTCTTTACAGAGAGGGGAGATGAGCGCCTTGAAAGCGCTTTGATCCCCACCCCTCCACAAAGGTTGACCTCACAGCATTTCTCGATGAGGCCATCCACGCCGGGATAGATCTCGTCCAGATGATCTCTTCGTGCTCTCACGGTCCGATATTGCGGTTCGGTTGGTGCAACTAGACGAGAGCTGGATTTGTAAGACTGTCCCGAGGCTAGTGCCGGACAACGCCGTTAATCGGAACAGTTCCGAAGTGATTGCTCGCTTTTGAGCCCGGGGCAAACATCAGCGTGATATTTGAGAACGGCACCTCATCTGATCCGGTGATGCAGACCGTAAGCTGGGACTTTTCGCCGTCGGGTGCAAACGGCGCGTTGCCCCCATTCCCGGTAGTGCTCGCCATCCCGACAACGACAAAACCAGTTGTCGTGGCGGCAACGGCGAAGTGGGCGGTAGGACAGTTCTCTGCCACGTAGTTAGGATCAGAGATCACGCGTGCGTTCCTCATGGTGAAGTGATGCGTATGTTGGTCACGCAGGGTCGTGTCGGTCGTTTTGTTGGCGATCATCCAAAGGTCGGAATGCTCCATATTCAGTGCCGCACGAAAATCGACAACATCGAAATTAGGGTAGACCTCGAGCGACCACGTTCCGCGAATCTCGTACCCTCCCATCGCGAAGGGGTTGTAGTCGTTGATCGTTCCCTTGAGTGTGGTGGAGCGCGGACCCTCAGCAACCAACACACTGCTCAGCGCCAGGACCATGACCGCAATTTGCGTAGACAGCAGGAAAGCCTTATTCTTCACACGAAACCTCCATCCTCTTGATTTCGGACAGCGCATACTGCCCACAGCCTTAGTTCTTCAACGGTTGAAGTCTTTGGCGTGGGGCGAGGACGCTGCCAAATGGTGTCGATCATGGCTCATGCACGCGGACTTGAGCCATGGGCGAAGGCTTACCAGCTTCTTATCAATTCCTGTTCTGCTAAGTTGCAGAAACCACGATACATCTGCCAGCTTTGAAGTTTTTGTGGGATAATCATGCGATTTTAAGGGGGAAGACATGCCGGAGGTTGGAGGAGTTATCAGATTCGATCAGTTTGAGGTCGACCTTCGCGCCGGCGAGCTTCGCAGGAATAACCGGCCAGTCAGGCTGCAGAACCAGGTCTTTAGGCTTCTGACGAAGTTCATCGACAATCGTGGCGAGGTGTTGACGCGAGAGCAGTTACGAATGCACATTTGGCCGTCTGATGTGTTCATCGATTTCGATAATGGATTGAGCGCTGCTGTCCGTAAACTGCGAGTCGTGCTGGGCAGACCTCCGGGGGTCAAAGGCAACAATAGCTACATCGAAACCGTGCCGCGGGTTGGATACCGATTTATCTCGCTCGAGAATGGAACGGACACCAACACCAAGCGCATCATTTCTGTAGCGATTCTGCCTTTCACGAGCAATTCAGATAGCTCGGACCTGGACTATCTGTGTGAAGGCATGACCGAAGCCCTGATTGACGCTGTCTGTCAGATTCGCGGGATCGCGAAAGTAATCGCTCGTAATTCGGCCTACCGATTCAAAGCGCGTGACCCGCAGGAAGCAGGGCGCGAACTCGGTGTACAGGCAGTAGTGATTGGAAGTGTGCACCCCGCTGGCGACCATGTGCTGGTGAGAGCTGAGCTTATCAGCACAACTCAGGGTTTGCGCCTTTGGGGAGCCAGCTATCAGCCACTCATCCAGGAGCTTTCACTGCTTCCATCGACAATCGCATTGGCTTTGCGGGATCGCCTGGGATCGAAGCAGCGCACTGGGGTGCCGCGCGGCGTATCTCATCGCTCGACTGAAAATTCCGAAGCCTATCGTCTTTACTTGCGGGGAAGATACTTCTGGGCCAAGCGCCCGGGAGCGGGTTATGTAGAAAAAGCAATTGAGCTGTTCGATGAGGCGGTTGCACTCGATCCAGCTTTCGCTCTGGCCCACGTTGGGCTCGCCGACTGCTACAACACATTAGGCGCATGGGAAGCCGGCGTTCTGGAGCCGGCGATCGCATTGGAACGGGGCAAGGCCGCCGCCAATCGGGCACTCCAGCTGGATTCCAATCTGGCGGAAGCACACACCTCCCGTGGCTATTGTCACTTCCACTATGAGTGGGACTGGGGCTGCGCCGAGGCCGCGTTTAAGCGAGCCATTGATCTGAATCCCAATTACTCCCACGCTCACCACTGGTACTCTCACCTGCTGGTCGCCCAGGGAAGGATGAAAGAGTCGCTGGAACACAGCCTGCGCATTATCGAACTCGATCCTTTCGACCTGCTTATCAATTCGCACCTCGCATGGCACTACCACATGGGGGGACATTACGAGGAGGAACTCGAAGAATCGAACAAGCTCCTCGAAATGGAACCGAACTTTCATAAAGCTCATTACTTCAAGGGGCTCGCTCTCGAACAGCTTGGAAGTATCCGCGACGCCGTAAAGGCACTAGAAAAGTCATATCAGCTCTCCGGAAGCACATTCATGCTGTCTGCGCTCGGACATGCATGCGCAGTTGCCGGTGATAGGGACAAAGCAGTTCACATACTCGGCACATTAAAGGAATTATCGAAGAGCCGCTACGTAGCGGCGTATGAACTTGGTACGATTCACGTCGGACTGCATGAATACGAGCATGCGCTTGATTGTCTGGAAAGAGCGTATATTGAGCGGTCCGGTTGGATACCGTATCTCCCTGTCGATCCAACATTCGCGCCTTTGCGAAGTGAACCTCGGTTTCAGAGAGTATTGCGGAGTATTTCAAATTCTTGAGGTAATTCTTGGGTAACGCCGAGATTGAGCGGTAATCGGAAACCCAATCCGCAGGTAGCCGGCTCGACTACCTCCCCAGCTGGCTTTGCGCAGGTCTCCAACAGCAGAATAGGCGTGGAGGCTCACCAAAGGAGCGTACAGGTCGAAGGTCGACCCGCAATGTGACATGTGATCCGTGACCGATCTTTCACAGCCGCAATTTCTGACAGCGGCTGTACTGAGTTGGCGCAGAATCGCCAACTCAGTCATCGAGAGGTTTTCGATTTATTGAAAGGCGCTAGTTGAGGTTGCGGGAGGACCACCGGCTACGCGGAAGTAATGCAGTTGTCCGTATAACGGGCTCCTAAGGAACTAACCGCTAGGCTCCCGATGTGTCGGTGATCGGGATGACGTGAAAGCCGAGTTGAGCTGCATGTTTCCTTAATCGGGTTTCGGCACGAAGCAGAGCTTGTTCATCGCAGCGGTGGAAGACGGTTTCGGA
>DATAQX010000273.1:0-3280 GCA_036264455.1 Silvibacterium sp.
AGAAACTCGTTGGGATCCGTCATCTCGCGCTGCCACTCAACCAGCTGCCTTACCCAGGCGAGACGCTGCTCATCGCGCGCGCTGATAGGCGAGCCGTTGGCCTTGTATTTCCAATGCGCCGCGATACCCTCTTCGGCGATATGGTGCATCTCCTCGGTACGTATCTGTACTTCGAATTGGTGGCCGCCTTCGCCCATCACTGTAGTGTGCAGTGACTGATACAAATTCGGCCGGGGCATGGCGATGAAGTCCTTGATGCGTCCGGGAACGGGCCGCCATATGCTGTGAATCAGGCCAAAAATGGCATAGCAATCCTGTACGCTCGTGGTGATCACGCGCAGGGCGAGCAGGTCATAGACCTGATCGACGGAGATCTTCGACTTCTGCAGCTTCTGGTTGATGCTGAACAGGCGCTTAATGCGCCACTCAACCCGCGCCTTGATGTTATTTTCGCGCAGCTTCTCCATGAGCAGCCCCTCGACTCCAGAGAGGAACTGCTCTCCCTCCTTGCGTCTTGCTTCAACCGCCTCGTGGACTTGTTCGTAGGTAAAAGGATCGACGTACCGGAAGGAGAGATCCTCGAGCTCGCCGCGCACTTTGCCCATGCCTAAGCGGTGAGCAAGCGGTGCGTAAATATCGAGCGTTTCGCGCGCGATACTTTGCTGCTTCTCCGGGGAAAGATGCTCAAGCGTGCGCATGTTATGCAATCGGTCGGCCAGTTTGATGAGGACAACGCGCACGTCGCTGACCATGGCCAGCAGCATCTTGCGGACGTTTTCCGCCTGGCGGTCTTCGCGGTTCGCGAACTGAATCTTATCGATCTTTGTGACGCCTTCGACGATGTGCGCAACCTGTTCGCCGAATTTTGCAGTGATGTCCGCCGTGGTGACGGACGTATCTTCAACGGCATCGTGCAGCAGTCCTGCTGCGATGGCGGTTGCGTCGAGCTTCATTTCCGCAAGAACGAGCGCGACTTCGAGAGGATGCAGAACAAACGGCTCGCCCGAGGCGCGCAGCTGGCCTTTGTGGTGTTCCAGGCAGAAATCCCAGGCCTTGCGAATGATATCGAGATCATCGCCGGGACGATTGGTGCGCACCACATCCAGTAGTTTGCGGAATTTATCCGCCAACAGATCGTGACTTTCTTCAGCCGTCAGCGAGGTGGCATGGGCGGTTGCCATATCTAATTATATGCGCTGTCGCTTATGCGAAGATGGCTTCGGTGCATTCCGATGACTGCTAGCGATTCGAAAAGACGGCGCCCGGCAGCGCTTCATGCAGCAAACAAGAGCGTTCGTCCGCAGCGGCGTGTGGCTATCGAAGGCGCATCCGCAACTATTTCGCGCCGAGCTGCCGACCGGCTGCGCGCGGGGCATGTATGGGTTTACCGATCGGATGTAGTTGAGATTCCAGACGATGCTCCGCTTTTGCTCCCCGTGGTGGACCACCGAGGGATCTTGCTGGGTACGGCGCTTTACAGCCCTGCATCGGAGATTGCTCTGCGGCTGGTTTCAACCGAATTGATTGCCAGCGAAGCCGAGTGGCTTGCATTGCTCGGCTCGCGGCTTCGTGTGGCCATCACAAAACGTAAAGAGATTCTCTCCAGCGCTGATACCAATGCCTGCCGACTGGTCTTCAGCGAAGCCGATGAACTGCCGGGGATCATTGTGGATCAGTACGGCGAGCTGGTGATCCTGCAACTGCTTGCCAAAGCTCTGGACAATGAGGCGGTTCGCATCGTTGTCGCCAAAGCCTTGCAAGACACGCTGGATCCGGCGACCATCGTCGAGCGGCCTGATCCCCGTATCCGCGAACTCGAACAATTGAACGTGGCCCTCGATGGAGCCCCGCTCTATGTTCGCGGGACTCTGAGCGAACCGCTGACGCGAACCCTCTTTCGGCTCAACGGCCTGAATTTTCACTACGATGCCGGCGCCGGACAAAAGACCGGGGCATTTCTCGACCAGCGCGAGAATTATGCAGCAGCAGCTCGATACGCGCATGGCGAGGCGCTCGATGTCTGCACCTATCAGGGCGGATTTGCCCTGCATCTTGCGAAGTCGTGCCCGCGTGTGACGGGAATCGACGTATCCCGTTCCGCGCTCGAAGTAGCCGAACGCAATCTCGGGGTCAATCGAGGCTTGCTGAAGAATTCCGAGGTGGACTGGGTGGAGGCAAATGCCTTCGATCTCCTGCGCGATTGGAGCGATTCAGGAGCGGTATACGATACGATCGTTCTCGATCCGCCGGCTTTTGCCAAATCAAAACGTGCGGTGGAAAGCGCCTTACGCGGCTACAAAGAGCTGAATCTGCGCGCGCTGAGGATGTTGCGTCCGGGAGGAATCCTGGTAACCTGCTCATGCTCGCATCATGTTTCACTGGCCGATTTCACGGCTGTCGTAGCGTCGGCTGCCGGCGACGCGCGGCGCAGGGTGCGTCTCCTCGAAAGGCGCGGAGCGGCTGCGGATCATCCCGTGGTCCTGACCATTCCGGAGACCGAATATCTGAAGTGCCTGGTCTGCGTAGCGGAGTAGGCCGTTAAAATCGATTGCGGTTCTGGTCAAACACAGCAGCAGTCAAGCACAATTGTTTTCAGGTGGCGAGCGTGAAGCGGGATGCCTATCAGACAGGACTGAATCGAAATCTTTACTGGATATGGTTCGTTGGTGCCGCGGCGTGGTTTCTGGATGCGGCATTGAGCCTTCACCACCGCGAACTCGGGGGCGGGCTGCTGGCAACGGCTATCTCGGCACTGTTTCTGGCGGCGGGAATGTTCTTTCGCAGACAGGCTAAACGCAGCGACAAGCTCTAGGGCATTTCATCGCTCGATCCGTTCTCTCGCCAGGGCAAAACAATCACAAGGTGGGAACCGTGATCGTTTCAAGCTTCTTTTCAACTGCAAGACGCCGGAACGCGTCAGTCAGGTCGGATGCACCCCTGGACAATCCATTCCAGACGACTGCCGCCAATGCACACCGATCGGCAGCCGCGGCCAATTGCATAGCTTCGTCCAGAATCCTAACATTGGCAGCTGCGTAGGCATCGTCATCGCTGCCTGCGAGGTCCAGCTCGACGATATCGCTTTTGTCGAGTTCGTCCAGAATCGCGTCGAAGCGTAGACCCCAATCTTCCCCGCGGTCGGCTACCGAGGTGGAGCGGAAACGGTCTCGCGGGAAGGGAAGAACCACACGGCGGCTCAGGCCCAGCTCCGCTGCGCTTTCGAGAGCGAGGATATCCGCGCCGCACGCTGCCGAGGACACCACTGTGGCGCTCACAGAGC
>DATAQX010000320.1:0-3249 GCA_036264455.1 Silvibacterium sp.
GGACGATTGGGAATGCCGGTACACCTGCACACCATGTCCGGAGGAGGCGGCTACTTCGACATAGCAAAGGGAAATCCGCTGCTGCTGGAATCCGTCTTCAACGATGCCCGCTTGCGCAAGACCCGTTTTGTGATGCTGCACGGCGGATGGCCCTTCGTGCGCGAAGCCGGATCGCTGCTGCAAAAGCCCAACGTCTATCTCGATTTCTCACAGCAGGCGCTCACCTTCCCGCCGAGGACCATGGCAACCTGGCTGCGCGAGTGGCTGGAGACCTATCCCGACAAGGTAATGTTCGGTACCGACGGCTACCCGTTCTCCGAGTCCATGGGGTGGGAGGAGGCAACGTGGATTGCCAGCCGGAATGCCCGCGAAGCGCTTGGCCTGGCTCTTACCGGTATGCGGCGGGACCGCGAAATCAGCAGGGAACGAGCTCATCAGATTGCGGAACAGGTCTTGCGGGGTACCGCTGCTCAGCTCTATGTGATTCACTGAAAGGAGATTTCGCCTGGATGCGGCACTCAGGCTGGCTGCCGGCAGCGACTTAGTCTTGTTTTCTCTGTAAGATGCGAAACATCCGGGTATCCGGCGGATCACTCCGTCCGGGTCATAGATTCCTTTCGCCGCGCCTCCCGGCACGGTATACTGAATGTGTGACTGCTACGACGCTAGATACTTATAGCCCCAGCCCGCGATCGCACTCCACGCACCCAGATAAGCGCGTTCTCCTCCTCAAGCCCCGCGGCTTCTGCGCCGGCGTTGTCCGCGCCATCGATGTGGTGAAGATTGCCCTTGAGACCTTTGGCGCGCCTATCTATGTCCGCAAAGAGATTGTCCACAATCGCTTCGTTGTGAATGAATTGGCGGAAAAGGGCGCCATCTTCGTCGACGATATCGACCAGGTTCCTGCTGGCATGCGCGTCATCTACAGCGCCCACGGTGTTTCGCCGGCTGTCCGCGACCGATCGAAGGAGCGTAAACTCAAGGTTATCGACGCCACCTGTCCGCTGGTCACCAAGGTTCACGTCGAGGCCGTCAAGTTCGCTAAACAGGGTTACTCGCTGGTGCTCATTGGCCACCGCGATCACGACGAAATCGAAGGCACCCTTGGCGAAGCTCCTGATGTCACCACGGTGGTATCGAGCGCGGCAGAAGTCGAGACGCTCCAGGTTCCTGATCCCAACCGTGTCGCCTACCTCACGCAGACCACACTTTCGCTCGACGAAGCGCGCGACATCATTCAGGCGCTCAAAGAGAAATTCCCGAACATCGTAGGGCCGCATTCGCAGGACATCTGCTATGCCACCGAGAACCGGCAGACGGCGGTAAAAAACGTCGCCCACAATGCCGACCTGGTTCTTGTCGTCGGCTCGAACAACAGCTCCAACTCCAACCGGCTGGTCGAGGTTTCGCAAAACCTCAGCACACGAAGCTATCTTATCGAGAACTCGAACGCTATCGATCCAGTCTGGCTTGAGGGGGTCACAACCGTAGCCGTCACCGCTGGAGCCTCCGCGCCGGAAGTGCTGGTCGAAGACGTCGTTGCGTATCTTCGCGACCGCGGTTTTGGCTCCGTTGAAGAAGTGGAAGTCATGCCCGAAAATGTCCGCTTTGGTCTGCCTCCTGAGATTGTTCAGGCGATCCAGTCCGCTCCCGCAACCGCCGCGGCATCTGTCTAAAAGTAATTAGTTAGATTGGCCGCCGCTCTTTGCAGCCGCGGACGAACAGCATGAGTACAAAAATAGGAACACCACAATCCGGAGCCGCAGATGGGCCTGCATTTGGCCAGTTACACCAGAGCAGGCCAACCACTCTTCGGCAGGGAGAGATCCCTGGACGAGTGAAGTTCGGCAGAATCGACGCCGACCTCGGAGAAGTGGAAGCAGCCGCAGAACGTTCGCGCGATTACGTCTTTTCTCAGCAGGATTCAGCCGGCTTCTGGTGCGGTGAGCTTGAAGCTGACCCCATGCTGGAGGCGGATTACATCTTCGCCCATATGCTTCTCGGCACCGGTGACCAGGCGCGGTTCGAGCGCGCTCTGACCGAGATTCTTCGCTACCAGAACGACGATGGCGGCTGGTCTATTTATCCCGGCGGCCCCTCCAACATCAGCCTGTCGGTCAAGTGCTACTTCGCGGGCAAACTCATGGGCATGAAGCAGGATCATCCCGTGATGGCCAAGGCGCGTGAGTGGATTCTGGCCAATGGAGGGGTGGTCGAGTGCAACACCTTCACCAAGATTTACCTTTGCTTCATGGGTCAGTACGAGTACGACGCAGTTCCTGCGATCCCGCCGGAAATCGTGCTTTTCCCCAACTGGTTTTACTTCAATATCTACGAGATTTCCTCCTGGTCGCGCGCTATCCTCGTCCCGCTTTCCATCGCCTATGCGAAAAAGCCGTACAAAAGGATCGCGCCTGAGCAGGGAATTGACGAGCTCTTTGTCGGCGGCCGGGAGAACGCTGATCTCCACCTGCGCTGGGACAAAAAGAGGCTTGTAAGCTGGCGGAACTTCTTCCTGTTCTGCGATCGCATGGTTCATTGGTTTGAGCGGATACACATTCGTCCGTTGCGCAAAATGGCGCTCAAGAAGGCTGAGAAGTGGATGCTCGAGCGCTTCGAGATGTCTGACGGTCTCGGCGCAATCTACCCCGCCATGCTCAACGCCATCATCGCGCTGCGCTGCCTCGGCTATTCACTCGACGACCCTCAATTCATCCGCGCAATGGATGAGTTTGAAAAGCTCGGTATCGACGAGCCGAACGGGACCGAGGACTATCCGAAACCCACCTTCCGCATGCAGCCCTGCATGTCTCCCGTGTGGGACACCGCGCAGGCCGTTTACGCCCTCGGCGAAGCCGGAGTGTCGCGCAATGATCCGCGTCTCCTGAAGGCCGCCGACTGGATGCTGTCGAAGGAAGTCCGCCACAAAGGTGATTGGTCGGTAAAGAATCGCAAAACGCAGCCCGGCGGCTGGTATTTCGAATTCAACAACGAGTTCTACCCTGACGTGGACGACAGCGGCCAGGTGTTGCTTGCTCTGAATAAGGTCGATAACCCTCGCGAACGCTATCAGTACGACGTATCGCAGCGCGCCATCGACTGGATCTTCTCCATGCAGTGTAAAAACGGCGGCTGGGCCAGCTTCGACAAAGACAACACGAAGATGATCTTCGAGCAGATCCCCTTCGCCGACCACAACGCCATGCTCGACCCTCCGACCGTGGACATCACCGGCCGCATTCTCGAAAC
>DATAQX010000380.1:0-15111 GCA_036264455.1 Silvibacterium sp.
AGCGCCTCTTCGAGAGCGCGGACGCTCGATTCGCGCCCGACAACGAAGGGCGTCATCATGTGCGGGAAGATCACCATATCCCGAATGGGCATCATGTGGAGCTTGCGCAAATCGTTCTTGTCGCGGCTCTCTTTGGATTGGCTCACTGGAATCCCCCGTGTTCGTAACTTTGAATCTATATAGATGAACTTTAACGCATTCCGACTCGCAACGGGCGAACTTCGGTTACTTGTTGCCGTCACAGAGTGGCCAAATGTGTTCTATCAATGCACAAAGGCGAGCTTTCGAGGCTCGCCTTCGTATTTCATTCGCATGGTAACTGTCTGAAATGTATTCTTCTAGCCGGCTTTTTCCAGCAGCATGATGGAGAGGTCGCGCTTCTTGATCATCTCGGCAGTGATCTCCAGCTCCTTGATTTTCTTGTTGCTCGGCAGGTGATACATCAGGTCGAGCATCAGCTCTTCGAGGATCATGCGCAAGCCGCGTGCGCCGACTTTACGCGATAGCGCTTCCTGCGCGATGGTGCGGGAGGCCTCTTCGGTAAAGAATATTTTGACGCCCTCGTATTCAAACAGCCGCTGGTACTGCTTCAGGATTGCGTTGCGCGGCTTGGTGAGAATCTCGATCAATGCGGCCTCGTCCAACTCGTCGAGAACTCCCATGACCGGAAGGCGGCCGACAAACTCAGGGATCAGGCCAAATTTAATGAGATCCTGCGGCTCAGCTCGGCGCAGGAGCTCCGAATCGCGCTGGGCGCCTAAGCTCACACCGGTTTCCTGATGATCCTTGTCGGCGATAGCCTTGAAGCCAAGGGCCTTTTTGCCGACACGGCGGCCAATGACGCGTTCCAGGCCGACAAATGCGCCGCCGCAGATGAAAAGAATGTTGGTGGTATCGACAGGTGTAAATTCCTGGTGCGGATGCTTGCGGCCACCCTGCGGCGGGACGTTGGCCACAGTGCCTTCGAGAATCTTCAGCAGCGCCTGCTGTACTCCTTCGCCGGAGACATCGCGTGTGATCGATGGGTTTTCATCCTTGCGGCCGATCTTGTCGATCTCGTCGATGTAGATGATGCCGGTCTGGGCGCGAGCAACGTCACCGTCAGCGGCCTGCAAAAGCTTGAGGATGATGTTTTCAACGTCTTCGCCAACATAGCCGGCTTCCGTGAGCGTGGTCGCGTCGACGATGGCAAATGGTACGTCGAGCATCTTGGCCAGAGTGTGCGCGAGCAGAGTCTTGCCGCTGCCCGTTGGGCCGACGAGCAGAATGTTCGATTTCGACAGCTCGACATCGTTGCCGCGGGTACGGTTCATCTGGATACGCTTGTAGTGGTTGTAGACGGCGACGGCGAGCTTCTTCTTGGTCTGCTCCTGGCCAATGACGTACTCGTCAAGGAAGGCCTTCACCTCAAGCGGTTTGGGCAGGTGGGCGGGCGCCGCACCCGCCGGGGTTTCGCCGCGATCGTCTTCAAGAATGGAGTTGCAGACGGCAACGCATTCGTCGCAGATGTACGCGCGCGGGTAATCGCTGGGGGAAGAAATGAGCTTTGCCACGGCGTCCTGTGACTTGTGGCAGAACGAGCACCGTAATGTATCGTCCGATCCCGTGCGCGTTTTCATGCTGCTACTCCTTCGCCTTGCCTAAGAATAAACTGCGGATCAAGTGCGAGGCCGGTCGATGATTTCATCGATGATGCCATATTCCTTCGACTGCGGGGCATTCATGATGAAATCGCGTTCCACGTCACGCTCGATTCTTTCCAGCGACTGTCCGGTATGCTTCGACATCAGGTTGTTCGTAATTTCACGAATGCGCAGGATTTCGCGCGCATGAATATCGATGTCCGTGGCCTGGCCGGAAAGGCCGCCCATCGACGGTTGGTGTATGAGAATGCGGGAGTTGGGAAGCGCAAAGCGCTTGCCCTTGGTCCCGGCCATCAGCAGAAAGGCTCCCATGCTGGCGGCCTGTCCGATGCAGAAGGTCACCACATTGTTCTTTATGTACTGCATGGTGTCGTAGATTGCCAGCCCCGCTGTGATCGAGCCGCCCGGTGAGTTGATGTAAAGCTGAATATCCTTTTCCGGGTCTTCTCCGGAGAGAAAAAGCATCTGGGCGATGATGAGATTTGCGATCTGATCGTCGATCGGCGTGCCCAGAAAAATAATGTTGTCGCGAAGCAGACGGGAATAGATGTCGTAGGCTCGCTCGCCGCGACTCGTCTGCTCGACCACCATGGGTACGAGTGCCATGCTTCTCTAACTCTCAGTCCTAGAAGCGTATACGCTTCATCAACAGTTTGAAGTTAAAGCCGGAAAACCACGCTCTTCTCCGGCCCGGACACTCCCTCTCAAGCAAGCCGCTCGTAGAGGACACTTCCAGTCTTTTCTCTGCGTAGTTGTTCACGAATTCTAGCCAGAGCGCCTTCGTTCGTCAAACGCGCACGCAGGGTTTCAAGCGGCTCCCGTGTTTGGAGAGAGATGATTTGCAGCTCGTGTTCGAGGTCTTCGTCGCTGATTTCCACGTTCTCCGCGGCCGCGATCTTATCCAGAATGAGGGTCGCCTTCACCTCGGCAACGGCTGAATCGTGCTGCGCTTCGCGCAACCGGGCAAAGTCGAGTTTGCGCATATCCTCAGTGCGCATGCCTTGCGCCGCAAGAGCGCGCAAACCGCGATCGAGACGCGCGTCAATCTGGTTCTGTACTAGCGACTCCGGGACAGGGAACTGGTAGTGAGCGACAAAAGCTTCCACCAGCTTGTCGCGCGTTTCGCCCTGTAGCCGCCGCTCCTTGTCATTGGCAAGATGCTCGCGGAGCTTGGTCTTGAAGTCATCGATGGTCTCGTAGTCGCCCAGCTCTTTGGCGAACTCATCGTTGAGCTCGGGCTGGATCTTCTTCTTGATTGATTTGACTTCGACATCGTAGGCGACAGACTTGCCCGCCAGTCGCTTCTCGCCAAAATCCGCGGGATAGCTGACTTCGAACTTGAGTTCCTGACCGGGCTTGGAGCCGCGCAGCGCCTCATTGAAGGACGGCAGGGTATTCGGACCGCCAATCTGAACCATGACGTCCTGGCCCTCGATGGGGTGCGCCGCGGCCTCAGAGCTTTCACCGGCTTCATCCTTCACATCGCCGTGGAAGCTGATCTGCGCCCAGTCGTCGTCGGCAAGGGGGCGGTCTTCTGTGACCGGCTCCATGGTTGATCGGGAGTCACGCACGCGGTCGAGTTCAGCGCTGAACTCGTCTTCGGTGAGTGCCGTATTCGGTTTGTCCACTTTGATCTGCTGGTAGCCGTCGATTGAAAACTCTGGGAGAACCTCAAAGACAGCCTTGAACTTGAGCGGTTGGCCGTCCTCGAGTTTGAGATCGGTAACCTGGGGCTGCGAAATGGGTTTGAGGCTCTGCTGGTCGATTACCTCCCTGAAGTGAGCGGGTAGGATGGACTCGACCACGTCCTGGCGAATACCTTCGGCAAATCGGGTGCGAATAAGCGACTCGGGCACCTTGCCCGCGCGAAAGCCAGGAATGCGTGCCTGCTTCTGATAACGCTTGACGACGGTGCGGAAGTTGCGCGCGACTTCATCGGCAGGTACTTCCACCTCGACTTCGCGGGTAAGCTCAGGGTTCAGCGTCGGACCATGCTGATGCGCTTCGTGCGCGTGCTCGTGCGTGTGACCCTCGTGATCATGATCAGCGTGGGCCTGTTCTTCGGGCTGCGGTGTGGTTTCGAGAGTGTCAGTTGAGCTCAACGTGATGCCTTCCAGATTGTGCTCGTCCACAATTGTTTTCACGATTGTTTCGGATGCGTTCGATGCGCGGGATAACCAGCGGGAACGCAACAGGGGACGTCCTATCTATGGTACGGAGCTTCGCGGGGAAGAGCAAACGAGGGCGGGTGGAAATTGAGTCGATACAGGAGACAAAGTCACTATGTCCGGCGTAATTTCTTCAAGCCTTTCTTGAAGTCCACGCCTGGTAGTGGCTAAGGATGTACTGGTCAGTCATGCCCGCTATGTAGTCTGCGACAACGCGGGGCGCGCCCTCTTCGTCGATCTGGGAAGCATGGCTGGGCGGGAGCAGCGCAGGATCTGCAACCCAGGCATGAAAAAGCGTCGTGATAACCTGCTCGGCTTCCTCGTGATCGCGTGCCAGCTCCGGTGCGTTGTAAAGATGGGTGTAGAGATAGCGCTTGGCTTCAAGGCGCAGCTCCTCCATCGCCGGAGAAAACGCCGCCATGCGCTGCGGCGCCCGTCGAATGTCACCAAGGCTGATCACGCCGGCTTCTTTGGCGCGCCGCTGGGTTTCGGCGATGAGGTCATCGACCAGCGCGTTGAGCATCCGCTTCAGCGTTTCGTTGAAGACAAGTTTTTCGGGCGCCTCGGGATATCTGGTCTGCATGGGAGCATAGAACTCTTCAAACAACCGGACATTCGCGCGTGTTTCTGGCACAGAAAGGATTTCGGCTTCGAAGCCGTCGTCGAGATCGGCGGTGAGATAGGCGATTTCGTCCACCAGGTCGATCAGTTGTGCCTCGAGCGGAGGGCGTTGGTCGAGGAAATAGGAGGCAAGCTCCGGGTGTTCAATGGCGGAGTAGTCGCGTGAGTGCTTGATGATGCCCTCGCGAACGCCGAGAGTGAGATTCAGTCCGCGGAAATCGGCATACCGGCTTTCAAAGTGCTCGACGATGCGCAAAGCATGCAGGTTGTGATCGAAGCGGAGGCCGTGTTCGCGCAGGGCTTCGTCGAGGGCGCGTTCGCCGTCATGTCCAAATGGCGGATGGCCGATGTCGTGAACAAGCGCGAGCGCTTCTGCTAGGTCCTCGTTCAGACCAAGCGCTTTAGCGACGGTGCGCGCGATCTGCGCAACCTCCATGGTGTGAGTAAGGCGGCTCCGGAAGTGGTCGGAGTAGCGGTGCGTAAAGACCTGAGTCTTGCCCGCCAGCCGCCGGAAGGCGCGTGCGTGAATAATGCGTGCGCGGTCACGCTCGAAGGGAAGCCGGTAGGGATGGGTTGTTTCGGGGTGCGTGCGTTCAGCGAGCACCCCGCTATCGGGAACCGCACATGCGGCGGGCAGAGGCATCAGGGCTTTGCGGGTTGGACTACTGGCCCTTCCCTGGCGAGCCGGACTCGGACGCTGTCGAGCTTCCTCTGCACCTTACCCAAGTCGCCTGGGTCCATATCGGCGGCGATCGTCTGTCCGTATTCATTCAGCGACTCTTCCCACTGCGACGCGGCCAGCTTGAGGCGTCCGGTCTTTTCGTAGAGCTCGCCCAGGTGATCGTGAACCGTACCATCCATCGAATTGCGTTCGACGGCTTTGCGCAGTTGGTTCTCGGCCAGGTTGTACTGACCGAGTTTGAAATAGGCCCATCCGAGTGAATCGAGGTAGGCGTAGTTCTGCGGATCGAGCTCGACGGCCTTCTTGATCATGCTCAGAGCTTCTTCGAGCTTCATGCCGTGGTCGGCCAGCATATATCCAAGGTAATTCAGGGTCGTGCTGTTGGTGGGATCGAGCGTGAGCGCCTTGCGGAATTCGGCTTCGGCCTGGTCGTAGAGCTTCTGACGTTCGAACAGGGTGCCGCGCAGGAAAGCGATGTAAAACTTGTCATCCGTCTTCGTAGACAGCTGCTCAGCCTGGTCGATGGCGTCTGAGGCATCCTTCCAGCGGCGGAGTCGCGTGTAAATGTTCGCCAGTTGGCGGTAAACCTCCAGATCGGCCGGAGTCTTGTTCAGCATGGACCGGGCCATGGCAATGCCTTCGTCGGCGTGGCCGGTATCCGCAAGCTGGTTCGCGAGCATCAGCTTCATGCCGCGTTGTTCGCGTTGTTTCTGCAGCTTCTCGACGGCTTCGCGTGCAATTTGCGTTGCCTTGTTGTATTGATGTACGTCGCGATACGTGTCCACTTCGGACTCATAGGCATGACTGGCAAATTCGCCGCCCAGGTCAGCCATTTTTTGATACGTGGCGATAGCCTGATCGATCTTGTTCTGCTCGCGATAGAGAATCGCCAGTCGCTCCAGGAAGAGGGAGCGATTGCTCTTTTCGGATTCCGAGTACTGGCCGGTCGCGTGCTCGGAATCGGCAACCAGTTTCTCGAAGATCTGCACAGCGTCGTCATAGCGGCCGAGAGCATCGTCGATGAGCCCCTCGTTGAAGTTGATCTCCAGCGAATCGGAGACCAGAGACTTCGCCTTTTTCAACGTGGTGAGCGCTTCTTCGTAATTTCCCTGACGGCGCTGGATCTCCGAAATATGCAGATATGCGTCAGGGTCGGTGGGATCGCCGGAGGCGATGTCCTGGTAAGCCTGGAGCGCCGGGGTTAGCTGGTTGTCGTTCAGCAGAACTTTGGCCAGGGCGCGCTCAGTATCCAGGTTGTCGGGTTCGAGTTCGAGAGCTTTCTTATAGGCTTCGATGGCGTGCTGGGTGTCCTTGAGCCGGTCATAGCTCGCGCCCAGGACAAATTCGGTCTTGCCCGTCTTGTCGTCCTCCGGCAGGTTGTTGAGGACTTTGATGGCGCGATTGGGGTCGCCCTGCTCGGTGTAAAGCCGGGCCAGGTTGAGGGCAGTTTCCTCTGAACCTGGATCGATCTTCTCCGCGGTAGAGAACTGTTCTTCGGCGTGCACCGAATCATGCGCGAAAGAATACAACTGGCCGAGCAGGAGGTGGTCCTGAATGCTCTGCGGCTCAAGAGAGACGATCTTGACGTACTCCGCGATGGCCAGCTTCAGCATCTCCTCGGTGGGCCCGCTCTGCTGGTTATCTCCC
This sequence comes from Silvibacterium sp., assembly GCA_036264455.1. GTDB lineage: Bacteria > Acidobacteriota > Terriglobia > Terriglobales > Acidobacteriaceae > Silvibacterium. The sequence continues at coordinate 6,762 of DATAQX010000380.1, forward strand.
AGAGAGCGGAGGTAAATATTGCCCAGCAACTTGTGCGCGTCGAGATTGTTGGGGTCCTTTTTAATCTGATCCTGCGCGGCGATAACGGCGTCGCGCACGCGCCCCGTGCGGAAGTACAGCTCAGCCAGGCCGCTGGTCAGGAATTTCGAGGTAGGGTCGGCGTCGAGGGCCAGTTTGTACTCTTCGATGGCGCGCGTAGCGTACTCCGGACGCCCGTAGGTATTGGCCATGTCCTCATATTCGTGCGCCAGCATGTAGTGGTAGTAGGCTCCGGCGCGGTCGGGCTGGGAAGAACTGGCGGGGGCAGCTGGCTGCGTGGCCGGCTTGACGGTCTGTGCCTGAGGCTGGGCCGCCGAAGTAACGGCGGAAGCGAGGGCCAGTGTGGCTATGGAGGCCAGATAGGTGGCTCCCGTGCGGGCGATGGTTCTCAAGTAAGGCTTGCTGCTCATGATCGGTGGGAATCCCTACGCCCGGACCTGGCGGCAGACCCGGCTCGACTTATCTTGGATAACTTCAATAGGACTGATAGCGGGCGTGTCGACCTGGCTGGCACGCCTTCCGAATATAAGACGATTGTAACCCGACTGGGGCTGCAAACCCTTCGAGAAGCTTTAATCTCATACAAATCCAACGCTAAGTGATGGGATGCAACTTAGGGCCTGTTAACCGGCCCTGGTGTTATGTCCCAAAAATAAATTGAAGAACAAATTTGTCATCCTGAGCGGAGTTTGGCGCGCTTTTGCGTCAAACGGAGTCGAAGAGCCTGTCCTGAGCGAAGCCGAAGGAACCTGCTGTTGGGATGTAGATTATGCAATGAATTTATGGGACATAACACTAGTGACGAAAGTGCCGCATGCCAGTGAAAACCATGGCGACGCCCAGGCGGTCAGCGGCAGCGATGACCTCGGCATCTTTGACTGATCCTCCGGGCTGGATGACCGCCGTTGCACCCGCGGCGGCAACCACTTCGAGCCCGTCCGGGAAAGGGAAGAAGGCATCGGAGGCGGCGACGCAACCGGCAAGCGGCAGCACGGCCTTCATGGCTCCGAACTTCGCCGCGTCCACCCGGCTCATCTGCCCCGCGCCCACTCCCAGGATTTGCCCGTTGCGGGCATACACAATGGCATTCGATTTAACGTGCTTGCATACACGCCAGGCAAAAAGCAGCGCAGAAAGCTCGTCATCGGTAGGCTTGCGTGCGGTAACGGTTTTGAGCTCAGCGGCAGTGACGTGGCCGTGATCGGCATCCTGGAGCAGGAGACCGCCTGAAACCTGTTTGAGAGCAAAGGCCGATGGCGCATTGCGGACCTCAACAAGACGGAGATTTTTCTTCGTCCTGAACCGCGCGCGCGCCTCAGGCGCGAAGCTGGGCGCAGCAATGGCCTCGACGAAAAGTTTGGCAATCTCATCAGCGGCCGCTTCATCCACTTCGCGGTTGATGCCGATCACGCCCCCAAAGGCCGAGACAGGGTCAGCGGCAAGAGCCTTCTGGTACGCCTCGAGCACAGTTGTGCCGGTGGCTGCGCCGCAAGGATTGGTGTGCTTGATGATTGCCACGCCCGCGCCGGACTCCGTGTCGAACTCCTGAGCCAGATCCCAGCAGGCATCCAGGTCGACAAGATTGTTGAAGCTGAGTTCTTTTCCCTGTAGTTGGGTTGCTCCGGCAATGCCGGCGCCGGAGCCGTCGGAGTAGAGCGCGGCGCGCTGGTGAGGGTTCTCGCCGTAACGCAGGGGCATGGCCAGGGGATAGGAGATACGGAGAGTGCCGGGGAACGCCAATTTTGCAGGATCGATGAACTGGACGGGTGATTCAGCCGGTTCGGGTGATGCAATCCGCTCAAGCGTGTTGGCAATGGCTGTATCGTAGGCTGCGGTCACGGCAAAGGCTTGCCGGGCAAGACGCCAGCGGGTTTCGCGCGATAGCGCGCCGTTGTTGGCGGCAAGCTCTTCGGCCAGCGCCGGGTAATCGGCTGCCGAGGTCACGATGGCCACGTCTTCGAAATTCTTGGCAGCCGACCGGACCATGGATGGGCCGCCGATATCGATATTCTCAATGACTTCGGCGAAAGTCGCGCCGGGTTTCGAGGCGGTCTTCTCGAAGGCGTAGAGATTCACGACCACCATGTCGATGGGCTGGATGCCGTGTTCTTCGACAGCCGCGCGATGCTCTGCCTTATCGCGAATATGCAGGATGCCGCCGTGGACCTTGGGATGCAGTGTCTTGACCCGGCCATCCAGCATCTCAGGAAAGCCGGTAAGCTCGGAGATGTCGAGAACCGTGAGGCCGGATTCTCGCAGCGCGCGCGCGGTTCCACCCGTAGAGACAAGTTCGACCCCGTGCTCGGCAAGGTGTTTTGCGAAGGAGACGAGACCCGATTTGTCGGTGACGCTGAGGAGGGCGCGTCGCACCTGTTTTTTGCCGCTCAATAGGCTGCTCCTGTGATTCAAGGCTGAAATTTTGCAGTCGAGGAAAATTGTATGGGGAGCGCATCGCGTTGTCATGTTGGCGCGCATTTGTCAGTAACGAAGAGTAAGGATAGGTTAGAGATATGGATCGAAGCTGGCAGTACGGCGGCGCAAAGCGTGCGGATGACAGAGCCGCTGTGGCGGGATTTCGCTCCGGCCACGTCAATCCGGAGATATTGCCGCCAGATGGGCGCACGAACGAAGACCCCTACTATGTGCCGTCAACACCTCCGCCGCAGTATGAGAGGCCTCAACCTCCGGCTTCCGGCCAACGAAACCGGGCGACATGGGCTTCCGCTCCTGCTACCTACACGCTGCTCGGAATTAATTGTGCCGTCTTTTTAGGCATGGTGCTCAGCGGCGTCTCGTTTCTAACGCCCACAACCCGGCAGCTGGTCCACTGGGGCGCGAACAACGGAACTCTGGTGCTGCAATACGGCCAGTGGTGGCGACTGATTACTGCGATGTTCGTCCATGTGGGCATCATCCACATCGCCACTAATATGTGGTGCCTTTGGAACCTCGGTCTCCTCGCCGAGCCGCTGATGGGTCCAATGGGCGTTTTCGCGGCCTACATCCTTACCGGCCTTGCCGGAAATATTTTGAGCGTAGCGATGCACCCGGGAGTCGGAGGCGGCCCTCCATCGATCGTTGGCGCAGGCGCGTCGGGCGCGGTCTTTGGTCTGGCCGGAGTGCTGATCATCCTGCTCAAGTCGCCCTTGCTGCCGCTGCCGAAAGGCGAGCTCAAACGGCTGCGCTGGAGCGTAATTCAGTTTGCCATTCTCAATTTTGCGATCGGACTCTACACCGTCTTTGGTCCCAGCCCGGTGCAGATCGACAATATGGCACACCTGGGCGGTTTCTTGAGTGGGCTGGCGCTGGGGGTTCCGCTGGTGCCACGCATCGGCTCGCCCAGGACAACCTTCATCCGGCGGCACTGGTTCGCGATAGGGGGGATGGCGTTCGTGTTGACGCTTCTGGCCTTCGGGTTGCGGTCTTTCTGGCTGCCGTAAAAACTCCGGGCTGTGGAACCGCGCAGGATCAAAGCAGCATTTAAAGACAAAATTTAAGGCGACGGGGGAGTGCGCCTCAGATTTACCGAACCGCTGTGGCCGCGAACTTTTTTACCATGGCCAGCAGCAGCTTGCGGTCGCTGTCGTTCAGGTTGGTCGAGTAACGGCGAATTTGGGTTAGGAAGCGAAGCTCATCGTCGGTAAGCTTTTGCGTATTCAATTCACGTCCGAGTGAATCTTCTACGAAAAATTGAGCCAGTGGAAGATCCAGCGCCTGAGCAATTTTTGCCAGAGTATCGAGAGAGGGAACGGTGTGACCGTTCTCCACGCGAGACAGATAGCAGCGTAAAAGACCTGTGCGTTTTTCGATATCACCCTGAGACAACCCCTTTTGCAGGCGGTATCCCCGGATTGTCGTTCCAATTTTCATAGACTTGCCTATGCCCACACTTTCCCCCTGTGATTCGGGCTCTTTTGGTGGAGTGTTGGCTGCATAGTTAACATGCGTGCGGGACTGCATGCAAGAACTTTCTCAGAAGAATGAAGGAGATCGCCAGTAATTTATCAGTAAATGCTGGAAAATATCGTTCCGGGTCACCTGCCTTGATTCCTGTCTGATTGATTCTCTCTTTGAAGTCACCGGTATCCTCGCCCGGTTAGCCATTGCACGTACACTTTGTGACAGGAAAGAACGGGGGGCGAAGTGCTGCGTCGGCGGATCGCGTGGTTGCTGTGCCTGGCAGGAGCCTCGGTGTCAACGATGGCGCAGAACGCTCCTGCGAAGTTTCTGCTTGAGTTCGGTGGAAAGCCGGTCGGCAAGGCAGACTACCAGTTCGCGCCCGCGAAGAGCGGCTTCCGGGTGAAGGCACACTACTCCTTTGCGGCCGGCGCCTCGACCATAGAAGCCACGCGAGACGCTGAATTGGGCCCGGCCTATGAACTGAAGTTAGATTCACTTGATGTCGAAGTGAACGGAGCAAAGCAAACTGTTTTGATTACCCCTGACACGCGGGCCGGCAAGATCAACTACGAAGCTGGCGTAACGGGTGGAAATCAGGTAACCAACGTCTTCGACCTGCATCCGGCCACGGTTGTGTTGAATAACTTCGACCCCAGCGGCGTTCAGGAGCTGATTTATCTCGATGTGGTTCAGCCGCAGCCGGATCACCGTTATTGGGCGCTGCTCGCTCAGGGCAAAGGCATGCAACTGCCGATTGAGCTCATTTCCGCAGAGGCGGGCCGGGGCACGCTGAATGGCGCTTCCGTCGAGCTGAAGCACTGGCATCTGAATATTGGCGGCGCCGTCGGCGATGTCTGGGCCGATGGGGAGAACAATCTGATGGCGTTTGCCGTTCCAGTGCAAAGGGTGGCGTATCGACGGAGCGGGTTCGTCCTGAAGGAGGCTGATGAAGAACCTGCTTCAGCCCCAACACCCGGCGCGGAGGCGGTGCAGGAACGAAGTGTCTCATTCACCAGTGACGGGCTGAAGATTCCGGCCGTGCTGGCGCTGCCTAAAAATCGCAAAGGTCCGGTGCCGATTGTCGTACTGGTGCATGGCTCCGGCCCCCACGATGCCGATGAAAGCATCGGGCCGAACAAACCCCTCCGCGATCTCGCCTATGGACTGGCCGCGAACGGCATCGCGACTCTGCGTTACGACAAGCGAACCCACTTTGCCCCTGACACCTTCAAGGCTCATCCCGACCTCGATCATGAAGTAACCCTGGACGCGGTAGCGGCGCTGGCCTGCGTATCCACGCTGCCTGAGGTCGATACGAAGCGGGTCTTCCTGCTCGGGCACAGCCTGGGAGGAACCATGGCGCCGGTCATTGCGGCCGACAGGCTGCAGCAGGCTCCCGGATCTGTGCGAGGCCTTATCTTTCTTGCCGGGGGCGCACTTGGAATTGAAGAAACACTCGAACGGCAGCTGATCTTTCAGGCGAAGCGTCAGGGTGCGGATGCCAGTCAGGTCGACGCGATCCGCAAGCAGTGGCAGGAGATATTTCAAACCGTGAACAATCCTGCGACGCCGGAGGATCAGATGGTGGGATCTCCGCCCCTTAGGCTGCCCGAAGGCTACTGGAGGTCGTGGGTCAGCCAGGACCCCGCGGGTGAGCTGGCGAAGCTTGGGCTGCCCGCCCTGGTGCTGCGGGGTACCAAAGATATCCAGATCAGCGAGGACGATTTCCAGGCGCTCAAGAAGGCCAATGTGGCTCCCGGGAGTGTAAGCAGGGAGATCGACGGGCTAAACCACCTGATGATGCCGGTCGCCGGGGACTCAACGGGCGCAGAGTACTTTCAGCCTGCCCATCTTGCGCCGGAAGTTATTCAAATCATCGCTGAGTGGGTCGGTGCGTTTGATTGATGTGCGCCCGTTGCGATCGCCAGGGCATCTATTGAATAGGAGAGTAGCCTGAGGACGCGCCTGATTATGAGCAGGACGACGCCAAATTCGGCGCAACATGGTCGATGGTTGCTCCGCCTCTGGCGTGAGGCGCGGAGTCTGGCTGTGATCGTCTTTCAGGAGATGTTGCGGACTCGTGCTTTCACCACAGCCGCGGCGCTGGCCTTTTATTTCCTGATGTCAATGCTGCCGCTGCTTATCGTCTTATCCTCACTGCTGCAGTTTCTCCCCATTCCGAATGTCTTTCAGCAGCTGCTCAATCTCATGGCCCAGATCGTACCTGCGGATGCGATGACTTTTGTCGAAAGAATCCTGGCCGATATTTTGGCGCCGGACCGCGGCAAACTCCTCTCCGTTGGAATCCTGGGCTCTCTGTGGACGGCTTCGGAGGGTTTTTCGGTGGTGATCGAATCCCTGGACGTCGCCTACGATGTTCGGGTTTCACGCGGGTGGTTGCGCAACCGTCTGCGGGCGCTGATGTTGACGCTTAGCAGCGGCGGGCTGGTGTCGCTCTCGGTGCTCCTGCTCATTGTTGGACCCCACTTCGGTCATCTTTTGACTGCGGTATCTCCGATTTTTAGTCCTGTCGAAGATCTATGGCCCCTGCTGCGTGTAGGGCTGACCTTTGTGAGTTTTGTAGCTGCGCTCGAATTCGTTTACTACCTGGGACCGCATTGCGAGCACAGCTTTTTGTCGACCCTGCCGGGTGCAGTCATCGCGATTGGAATTTGGATCGCCGGTTCGGCCGGGCTTAGCTTTTACCTCGGGCATCTCTCGAACGTCAACCGCACATACGGATCGATGGGTGCGCTGATCGGACTGATGCTGTGGTTTTACCTGACAGGGTTGGCCATCCTTACTGGCGCGGAGCTGAATGCCGAGCTGGCAAAACTAAGGCAGCGATTGCACGGCACCCAGGCAGTGTGCGCGCTGCCGGCCCAGCCGGAAAAGTCCGGGGAAGGGGCAATTCCCGCGGCGCGGTGAAACAATCTCTCAACCCATGTACATGCCGCCATTCACGTCGAGCACGTGCCCGGTAATGTAGGCGGCTTCGTCGGATGCCAGAAAGCGCACAGCGTTGGCAATGTCCTGGTCCGTTCCGGCGCGAGCCAGGGGGATCTGCGTAAGCATGGCTTCGCGTTGTTTCTCGTCGAGCACGGCAGTCATAGCCGTCTCGATATACCCCGGAGCGACAGCATTGGCGGTGATGCCGCGCGAAGCAAGCTCGCGCGCCAGCGATTTGGTGAAGCCGATGAGCCCCGCTTTGCTCGCGGCGTAATTGGCCTGACCCGCCTGGCCCGTCTCGCCCACTACGCTGGAGATATTGATAATCCGTCCCCACCGTGCCTTTAGCATCGGGCTCACCAGCGCCTGCGTGAGCAAAAACGTCCCCGTCAGATTGGTCGTGATCACGGAGTCCCAGTCGGCGCGCTTCATGCGCAGCAGCAGAGTGTCCTTGGTGACTCCGGCATTGTTCACCAGGATCTCAATGCTGCCGAAATGGGCTATCGCCGCCTTGGCCCCGGCCTTGATCGAGTCCTCGCTGGCGATATCGATCGCGAATGCCTGCGCCGTTCCGCCGCCGGCGGAGATTTCTGCGGCGACTTCGGCGAGCTTCGCCTCATTGCGTGCCGCGAGGGCCACGCGGGCTCCAGCCTTTGCGAGCGCAAGCGCGCAGGCGCGGCCAATGCCCTGCGATGCTCCGGTGACGAGTGCTGTTCTTCCTTCAAGAGATGCCATGATGCGTAATGATTTTCTCCGCAGTCGATTATAGAAGGGCAGAGAACAGGGAACAGGGAACAGCCATTAGCCATTAGGCTGGGTAGCCATACCTGACCATACCACCATGGGTGCCCCATCTTCGCGACGGTCGTATCGTCGCTAAGGTGGGCAATTTTCGCGGCAGCGAAAATCCCCTCACGGTCGAATCCACCCATGCCGTTGGGTCTCAACCGATACACTTCATCACCTTCAGTTGCCACCGCCGGGTGCCCCACAGCCCGCCCCGAGCGAAGCCGAAGGTCCTCATGGTTTTCTGAGCTCTGCGCTCTGTCCTGTCATCCCGAGCGTAGCGCAGCGCAGTCGAGGGACCTGCAGTTTTTTGCTGGTCGCGCGGTTGGAGGGTTTCCGTGCTTCGCGTATATCCTCCGGTCAGGAGGATTGGATCGTGTATTTCACCCTCTGTTTGGATGAAAGCGGCAAAAGCCACAAACGGACTTCACCTCTTTATGTGGCTATTTTGCCTCTGTTTGTGTTGGTTCAGCCTGAAATGGAAAAAGGGCGCTCTCCGTTAGTGAGTATTCCACCCTTCGGGCGGGGATCTTCAAGTAGAATTTGTGCCAATTCCACGGAGAGAGCGAAAAACAATGCGCCGGTACCATCACATCGGAATTCCCACTACTGAAGCGAAGCCTGGCGAGACCCACTTGAAACACCTGAAAGTCTTTGTCGTCAGCCACGAGAAAAG
>DATAQX010000386.1:0-3823 GCA_036264455.1 Silvibacterium sp.
CCCGGAAAAACCTCTTCGAGATGCTTGAAGAAGGCGGTGTCGATCGACATTACGTCTTCGAAGTGCCCGTGCTTGGGGCAATCCTTCACCATCAGGATCTTGCCGTCGCGCTCGATAATCTGCGCCTTGATCTCGCCGACCTTTTCGTTCAGCAGGATCTCGTGGGGCAGCTTGCCGTCAATGATCTGCTGGCGGATCTCAGGCACGCACTTGGGGCAAAGCGAATCCGTCGTGCGCGGCCAGCCCAGCGGCGGCTTCTCCTTCTGGTACGACTTGAGCAAAGGCTTGTCGGACCACTTTGGAGTAAAGGAAGCATTGGGCCGTATGCTGTTCAACTTCTCGAATACGGTCCACGCGCCCTGAGCCGCAGCGGTGAGTGTCCTCTCAGCGTACTTGACGGCTTTCGACATATGTCAATCTCCTCTTGCCAATCTGCCCCTGACTGGGGGAATGAAAATTTTGGGGTTTCAAATCGGCTGCGGGGGTTGCCACACCGCCGATGTGTCTTCCGAAGCAAACTACCGCTCCCGGAAGCCTTTACCAGTCATTAGCATAGGCTTCGACCAGAAGGAGTTAAATCATTAGTAGCTGAACGGTAAAAATCCGCGCCTGGATGGGAAATGCGGTCTGCGAATGGAGGCTAGCCTGCCCTATCGCAGCCGATCACTAGTTGGTCTTCTTGTGCCGATGGAACATTGCATCTCGTAAATCAGGCCAGAACTCCAGGAACAGGTTGTTCCCCGCCAGCCCCGCCAGCGACACGCCCCACGTCTGCCCCGCCACCCGAACGTTGGCGCTCGGATGCGGATAATACGTCATCGTCAGCGCCGACGCTGCGGCCCTGCCCATGGTATCCGAGTAGTTGAAGCCATGCGACCCGTCATCGCGCTGGGCCACAAACACCCGCTCCGCCGCATACACCCCGCGCTGAGGGATGCTGCCGTAAGCCTTGCGAAAGTAGCGCGGATCCTCGTGCGTCAACGCCGGCATCAGGCTGTCGGAGAAGCACCGCATGCTGGCCTGGCGCACCACCGCAGCGCCCAGCCGGTCGCCGAATGCTCCCGAGTCCGATCCATACTTCGGATCGCCGTCAACCAGTTGCCCCCACCCCGCCGATGTGAACGCCGGAAACAGGCTCAGCGGCCCGAACTCCTCGTGCAGCCAGAACATCAGTTTGTCGCGCGTGTACAGAGGAGGCACCTTCTCACCCGGATCGACCACGCCAAACCACTTCGACTTCGCGATCTGGTCAGGCGCGGAAGCATGCACAGGCGGGGCATCGGGGAGCTGCGGATCCTTTTCGCAGAATGTCGGAAAGGCCGGGAGCAAAACCAGAAGCAGAAAATAAAACCGCCGGGCGAACCGTGAGCTTGCCATAAGCTAAGTTTTGACCCTCGAGTCTCTATGAAGGAGTGGTAGGAGTGGACTACATTTTCGCCACGTCTCTTGTTATACGCAACAACTGTTTAGAGCCTGAGTCGCCGACCGGGGATGTATAGGCGCGATATATAGCGGAGAATTGTGAGGCTACAAAGAAATCACAGCCTGGCAGTTTCCTGATTCGGATTCATGTCGTTCATATCAATACAAATGGATAATGGTGCGGCGAGGTGATAAATGGAAGAGCTCAGTAAGAAGCTGCTTTGTGCCGTTGAGACAGCGCAACGGAGGCTTGGCGGAATCAGCGAAATTGAGAGCAGGAAGCCCATTTTGCCGGGCGGCTGGTCGCGCAGGCAAGTCATCGGACATCTGATCGATTCGGCATCCAACAACCACCAGCGATTCGTCCGGGCAACACTTCAGGAATCTCTGGACTTCCCAGGTTATGACCAGGACGGAAACGTGCGCGTGCAGGCCGTTCAGGAAGCCGATTGGTTGCTGTTGATTTCCGTTTGGACCGCCTACAATCGCTATCTCGCTCATGTAATCGCCCACCTGCCTGCTTCCAAACTGGAAACCCTTTGCCGAATCGGATCCGGAGAGCCAGTCACACTTGGCTTTTTGGCGACCGATTACCTCACCCATTTGGTCCATCATCTCGACCAGATCGTCGCAACCGATTCGATACAATAACCCGCCGCCCGCCTCTCGCAAAGCCAGTAACTCATTGGGCACTGCTCTCTTGTCTTCCATTGATTTCGCCCTCACCGCCCGCCGATAATTACCCTGGGACGATACGCGAGGAAATCATGGCCAACGAGCCCGGCAGCGGATTCGAAGACTTTGGTCGCAAGGTCGACGAGACCTTGAACAAGACCGTTCCCCGTGTCGAAGAAGAACTCAAAAAAGTCATCGCCTATCTCAACAACGAGGTTGTGCCCAGCGTTCGTGGAAACTCATCGAAGGCTCTCCGCGTTGCCGCCGATCAGTTGACCAGGCTGGCCGAACACATGGATCGCTACCCCACAGGGCGTGGCAAGACCGGTGGGGACAAATAAAGATGAGCAGGCACACAGCCTCTCAGCTAACTTGCTGTGCCGCGTTGCTATGCATCGCCGGATGCAGCCATCACGCGCAGACGGTCTACACGCCGCCACCCCCTGCGATTCCTGCTCCGGTTCAACCAGCAAGTCCTGCCCCTGCTCCCGAGACAACAGCAGCAGCCCAGGAAGCCGAGAAAGAGCCGCCAGCCCCGGACTCCGATGAGGCCATCGTCGCCTCCCGCTCGCCAATCTACTCTGAGCAGGGCATGGCCAGCTGGTATGGACCGAACTATCACGCCCATCGCGCCGCCAACGGGCAGATCTACGACCAGAACGGAATCTCCGCCGCACATCGCACGCTGCCCATGGGCTCACTGATCCGCGTCACCAATCTGCAGACCGGCCAGTCCGCCATCATGCGCATCACCGACCGCGGACCCTTCGTTCCCGACCGCATCCTCGATCTCTCCATCGGTGCGGCCAGGGAAGTGGGCGTCTGGCGGCCTGGAACCGCGATGGTCAGGATTGATGTCTACGACACGCCCAAACCCATCGAACAGGGTGGACGCTGGTGCGTCCAGGTAGGGGCCTTTTCAAAGGAACACGACGCCCTCAAGCTCGAAGAACACCTCTCGCGCAAGTACGAGACAGCCAATGTTGTCGAATTCACCGGACCGACAGGTCACTGGGTCCGTATTCGCCCTCAGGCCGATGACCGCGCACGCGCCGTCGAGATCGCCAAAAGCATCAATCCCAAAGAAGGCGAAGCCTACTTGGTCCGCCTCGACTGACCTTCCCCCATTCCCTCCGATCTAAGAAGCTTCAGTCGCGGACCTCGCGGCCTACTCCTCGCGTAGGGCTGCCATGGGATGCACCGTCGCCGCCCGCTGCGCAGGCAACAGGCTCGCCACAAGCGCAACGATAATCATTCCAGCAATCGCCACCGCAAGCGTCCACGGATCGCTCGCTTTCAACCCATACAGCATTGAGGAGGCGACACCTCCGGCGGCCAGCGCGATTCCCGTCCCCGCCGCCAGGCCGATCCCCAGCAGAACCGCCGCCTCACGTAAAACCATCAGCAGAATATCGCGGCGGCTCGCGCCCAGGGCCATGCGCACGCCAATCTCAGTCCTGCGCCGGATCACCATGTATGAGATCAGCCCATACAGGCCCACCATCGCCAGAATCGTAGCCAGCGCCCCAAAGAAGCCCGAGAGCGTTGCCATCAACCGTTCGCGCAGCAGCCCTTCGCGAATCTCCGTCCTGAGCACGTTGAAGTTCAGCACCATCGCCGGATTCACGTCATTCGCTGCGCGCTTGATGGAAGAAATGAGTGGAAGCAGCGGCTCATCCGAACGAATCATCAGCGTGGAATGCGGCTCCGGCCCATTTACCTGCGT
>DATAQX010000397.1:0-4116 GCA_036264455.1 Silvibacterium sp.
ACGAGCATTTCCGGAGGTAGCGAGGAGCGCGTAGCAACGAAGGCGCCTGCAGCGTCTCCTTGCCAGAAGGGCGAATAGAGTTGGGGTGCCGGCGTGTCTTCGAGCCTGGTGCCGCGCACGTCGCCGACAACGCCGACGATCGTCTCCCATGGCGAATTCGGGTGGCCACCCGTGCGCAGGCGATGGCCCAACGCGCTTTTGCCGGGGAAATACTGCCTTGCGAAGCTTTGATTGACAATGACGACGAGTGGACCGCCGGCGCGGTCCGCATCCGTGAAGAAGCGGCCTGCGAACAAGGGTGTATCCATGGCAGAAAAATATTGCTGTGTGACGCGATCGTCTTCGACGAGTTGGTCTTTGTTGTTATCGCGATAGCCGTCGACCCAGAGAAAGGTCATGTCGCCCGAGTTGCTCAGAGGTAGAAAATTGACGGCGCCGCTCGCACGCACGCCAGGAATGCCTGCTAACTTCTCCAGCAGACGACGGAAGAAGGACAGCCGCTGCTGCGTTGTGTCATAGCGAGCATCCAGAGCCACGCTGAAGGTGAGGGTGGACGCGGCAAATCCGGTCTTCACGGACATCAGCCTCGTATAACTGCGTATAAGGAGTCCAGCTCCGGCAAGGAGCAGAACCACTAGACCGACCTGGCCGGCAATCAGTAGGCTGCGGCCGCGGTTCTGACCGGACACAGTACCGCGAGTCCCGCCCGATTTCAAACTATGGATGAGGTGAATGCGGGATGTGGAGATGGCCGGAAGCGTGCCGAAGAGGAGGCATGTAACCAGTACAAGGGCCGCCGTGAAGAGTAGCACCCAGAGGTCAAGCGACGCCTCCTGCAGGCGAGGGATGTCGCCGGGATCGAGGTGCAGAAGCAATCGCAAAAAGAACCAGGCAAGGATGATGCCGGCGACCCCGGCAATTCCGCTGAGCAGCAGCGATTCGGTGAGCAACTGACGCACCACGCGCAAGCGCCCTGCGCCCAGTGTGGCGCGTACGCCAAACTCATGGCTGCGTGCGGCGGCACGGGCCAGCAGCAGGTTTGCAGCGTTGCCACATGCGACCAGCAAAACAGCGCAGACCGCACCCAGCAGCAGCCATAACAGCGGTCTCGCATTGCCGATGGTAGTCTCGGGCAGGCTCTTGATGGCAGCGCCCCAACCTCGCAACTCTGCACTGTGCAATGTATCGAGCCGTCGCATGATAGCGCTCATCTCACTCAGCGCGACTTCACGAGAGACGCCCGGCTTGAGACGCGCGATAGTGTTCAGGCTGTCGTTGTCACGGTCCGCGGCCTGTTGCGGCGTAAGCGCGAGCGGTATCCAGACATTCGTCGTCCCGACGCCGGAGTTCCCGTACGGCAAATCGTTGTTCGTGGGGTATTGAAACTCACGAGGCATCACGCCGACGATATGGTAGGCGCTCCCATTCAGCGTTATAAAGCGATCGAGTACGTCTGGGCGATCCGCGAAGAGGGAGTGCCAGAGTGAATGACTGATGACAGCAACGCGCTGGTGGCCCGGTCGATTGTCTACTGCGTTGATGACGCGGCCGAGGGCCGGAGCGGCTTCCAGCGTGGAGAAGAAGTTGCCATCGACGGTTGCGGACCCGACTCGCTGCACGCTTTGGGATGTGGAGAGATTGTCAGTTTCCTGCCCGAAGAGCGTCATCGACGAGAAGGAATGGTTCAGTCTCTGTATGTCGAAAGCGTCTGCATCGCTGGGAGTGAAGACCTCCACGGGCTGATCGATATGCGCAATCGGCGTGTAGAGATAGACCAATTGCTCAGCGTGGCCGTAAGGCAGTGAACGCAGGAGAACCGCCTGCACCAGGCTATAGATCGCTGTGGTGGCGCCAATGCCAAGCGCGAGCGTGACGATGGCGACTGTGGCGAAGCCGGGATTGCGGAGTAGCTGGCGCGCGGCATAGTGGAGGTCCGCGACGACGCTGTCGATGAGCGGCGGTCGTGACTGGACGCGATACGCCTCATGCTGCTGAGTAAGGCCACCGAAGCGCAGGCGCGCCTCCCGCTCGGCCGCTTCCGCGCTCATACCTTGCGCGCGGAGCTCGGCAGCCGCCATCTCAAGGTGCGCAGAGAACTCATCGTGGATGTCGACATCGGATCGGCGATTTCGTCTGCTGAAGAGGCGAGCGAAGAGTGCGCGAAGAGACATAGTCATTCCCTACTGTTGCGGCTCGAAGAAGCGGCCCATGATGGCGGCGATGCGTTGCCAGCCTTCGGTTGCGCGGATGAGCTGCCGGCGTCCCCGAGGAGTGATGGCGTAGAAGCGGGCGCGGCGGTTGTTTTCCGACTTGCCCCAGTCCGAGCGAATCCAGCCGCGCTGTTCCAGGCGCAGAAGGGCGGGATAGACCGTCCCTTGATTGAGCGCGAGGGTATTACCGCTCACCTGCTCGATGCGCCGGGCGAGGCCGTAACCATGCAGGGGACCCATAGACGCCAGGGTCTTCAGCATCAGCGTATCGAGCGTGCCCTGTAGAAGCTCGGTCTTCTCTCCCATCGCATCTCCTGTTGATGCACAACAGGAATATAGCTTGGTATCCCTGTTGCGTGTCAACAGGTAGCTGGCCGCCCCGACGGCCAATCAAGCCAAATTTTGGCCTACGAAACGAACCGTGGTCAGGCGCCACCATATGGCGAACGGATAAATGCGTCCGGGAACTGGGAAGCGGCTTGCCACGTATGTGTATGCTGGCGTGGGGCCGAGACGTGCGGCGGACGCGCCGGGGAGGACCGAAGTATGCAAAGCCGGATAACGGGCACCACGATGCCGGTGCTGGAGTTTCTGCTGGATCACAATGACGCAATCATCTCCGAGGCGGGAGAACTCTCCTGGATGTCGGCGTCGATCCAGATGATGACACATACGCAGATGGGTGGCGGCGGCGGCTTCTTTGGAGCACTGAAGCGCGTGGCCGGCGGTGGAACGCTCTTCATGACGGAGTATCGTGCGGTGGGAGCGCCGGGCGAAATTGCATTTGCCACCAAGGTGCCCGGTCATATTGTTCCCGTTGAAGTTGCGAATGGGCGTGAGTTTTTAATTCATCGCCACGGCTTCCTTTGCGCGACGGCGGGCATTCAGCTTGGTGTGGGGTTTCAGCAATCGCTCGGGGCAGGCATCTTCGGTGGCGATGGATTCCTTCTGCAGCGCCTCAGCGGCGCAGGGATGGCGTGGCTCGAGCTATCCGGCGAGCTGATCGTGAAGGACCTGCAGCCGGGCGAGTTGCTGCGGGTGCATCCAGGGCATGTGGGCGCGTTCGAAGCTGGCGTGAATTTCCAGATCATGCGCATCCCGGGAATTCGCAACATGATCTTTGGCGGCGACGGCATCTTCCTTGCTGCTCTTACCGGCCCCGGACGTGTGTGGCTGCAGACGTTGCCGATCGCGAAGCTGGCGCATAAGCTCCAGGAGTACATGCCGACGGAGCGCCGCGTGGAGACGACGCAGGCAGGTGTGGTGGGCGGCCTGGTGGGCTCCATTTTGGACGGTATGAAATAACGCTGCGCCGGAAACGGCAGCGGCTAGGGGCGCGGCTTAGGCTGCGCCTCTCGCATTTCAGTTGAGAGCTGATCCGTCCATATACTGGGAGAAAGGAGAGTGAAATGAGCGCAACACTCGAGAACGTTCCCTTGCGGCGGATCGACGGCCGGGCCGCCTCGCTTGCCGACTATGAGGGCAAGGTGCTGCTGATTGTGAACGTCGCGTCGAAGTGCGGTTTTACACCGCAGTACGAAGGGCTGGAGCGCCTGCATGCGCGATTCGCAAATCGCGGATTTGCGGTGTTGGGTTTTCCGGCGAATGATTTTGCCGCTCAGGAGCCGGGTACGAATGCAGAGATCGCGCAGTTCTGCACCACGAATTTTGGCGTGAAGTTTCCCATCTTCGAGAAGATCACCGTTGTGGGACCGGAGAAGCATCCGCTCTATGCGTCGCTGACCAAAGCGCAGCCCAAGCCGACGACCAGCACGCAGAATTTGCGCCAGCACCTGATCGAGTTCGGCGTGACACCGAATGCGGAACCTGAGGTGTTGTGGAACTTCGAAAAGTTTCTAGTGGATCGCACCGGTACACCGGTGGCGCGCTTTGCCCCGGACGTGGA
>DATAQX010000399.1:0-6165 GCA_036264455.1 Silvibacterium sp.
CTGGCTCCGGAAAACCTTTTGAAGCAGTAGGGGCGTGGCATATTCTTGATGCGGGCATTCATGGACGAGGTTCGGTTTCGTAAACTCGAACCTGGCACTGAAATCACTTTGATCAAGCGGCTACCAGAGCAGTGAACTGGACCGCCAGGAGGCTTCCACGTGAGCATGAAAGCGAGCACTCGACAGGTAGACGGAATCACTATCGTCGATTTGAGCGGGCGAATCACCCTGGGCGAGGGCAGCGTGGTTTTGCGCGACACCATTAAGGACCTGCTGAGCAAGGGACAGAAGAAGATTCTGCTGAACCTGGGCGACGTGAGCTACATCGACAGCTCGGGCATCGGCGAGCTGGTCAGCGCGTACACGACGGTTCGCAACCAGGGCGGCGAGCTGAAGCTGTTGAATCTCACCAAGAAGGTTCACGACCTGCTTCAGATCACCAAGCTCTACACCGTGTTCGACGTCAAGGACGACGAAGCCAGCGCCATCGCCTCCTTCACGCGCGCCTAAACTTACCACCACACTCCCCCTCCTTAAAATCAGGGCGAACGGGCCGCCTGCGGGTGGCCTGTTTGTCTATAAGCTGCTGAGCCCGTATCTGCTGATGCGTCGGCTCGTCGCAATTCTCACTTCTTTGTTTATCGGTTGCCTCCTCTTCATCTTCTGTTAACCCCGTTCGCGCATACTCCACAGATTCAGCTCAAAAATTCATTGGAGTTCCAGTATGCAAAAACCTTACACTGCAGGATTGTTTGCAGCGGTCCTGACGGCTGCGTCAATCTTTGCAGGTATCGCTGGCTGCAGCAGTAGCAGCAGCGGCGTCCCTCTTCTCAGCAGTAACAGCACTACCCTTACACCAAGCATTGCAAGCAATAAAGTGAAGCACATCTTCCTTATCGTTCTCGAGAACGAGAACTTCAGCACCACCTTCGGGGCCAGTTCCAAGGCTCCATACCTGTCGAAGACTCTGACCAGCCAGGGCGCGTTTCTTACCGGATACTTCGGAACCGGCCACGTGAGTCTGGACAACTATGTCTCGATGATCAGCGGCCAGGCGGGGACGACGCAGACGATTGCGGACTGCCAGACCTACGCCAACTTCAGCCTGACTGGTCTGACCTATGTGGGAAGCCAGGCTGCCGGCACCGGCTGCGTTTATCCCTCCAGTGTCCTGACGATCGCCGACCAGATGAAAGCCGCCAAACTCACCTGGAAGGGCTATATGGGAGATATGGGCAACGACCCTGCGCGTGAGAGCGCGACATGCGGTCATCCGAAATTGAATGCGGCCGATCTGACGCAGATTGCCGAAGCTCCCAGCACGGCCGTGCCGCTGGGCGACCAGTACGCGACACGGCATGATCCGTTCATGTACTTCCACTCGATCACCGACTCGCCCGATTGCCAGTCCAATGTCGTCAATCTGGATGCAAATCTGGCGCAGGATCTGTCTTCCGTGTCGTCGACCGCGAATCTCACGTTTATCACTCCCAGCCTGTGCGACGACGGTCACGACGCGCCCTGCGTGGATGGCAGACCCGGCGGGCTGGTCTCTGCCGATGCCTTTCTGCAGAAGTGGATTCCCATCATCATGGCTTCGCCCGCGTATCAGCAGGACGGCCTCATCATCATCAACTTCGATGAAAGCTCTTATGGCAGCGTCAGCGTCGGTGCGGGCGGAAGCGTTGCGATCACCTTTAATGGAAATACCTGCTGCAATCAGCAGCCTGGACCTAACCTGGGAACCTACCCCATGACCCAGAGCCTCGGCAGCTATACCATCAACTACAACAACTATGGCGGAGACAACACGGGCGCGGTTCTGCTGTCGCCCTTCATCAAGCCGGGCACGGTTTCATCCGTTCCCTACAATCACTACTCGATGCTGCGCAGTATCGAGGATATCTTCGGTCTGACGCACCTGGGCTACGCCGGAAGTTCGGGCCTGGTTCCATTCGGTTCGGATATATTCAACAATCTGTAGAAGCCAGGGCTCCTGATCCCTGTAGAGATCAGGAGCCTGCTTCTTTTTACCGCCGCTTTTCGGCATATTTTCAGATCTTTGTGAGTTAGAACCGCTTTGCTATTCCAGTTTCTTCGTCGTTACTTCCCCTCCCTGATACTTATCGCCCTTACGGCATTGGCCGTTTCTCTCGTTGCCTGCCATACGTCTTCTCCCTCCATCGCTCAGGCTGCAATGGCTGCCAAAGAGACGCACGCAGCTCCCCCGCCAATCTCTCCAATGGCTTCGCTGGGCCGGAAGATATTTTTCGATCCTTCGCTGTCGGCATCCGGACGCCTCTCGTGCGCAAGCTGCCATGATCCCCATTACGCCTATGGACCACCGAATAGCTTGGCTGTCCAGCTGGGCGGTCCGGATCTCACGTCGCAGGGTCCGCGTGCTGTGCCGTCTCTCGAATACACGCTGAACCGCACACCGATCTGGAGTAAGGAGCATCCAACCAGCCGCCTGGAGCAGCTGGAGGAAACGGACAACTCACCGCGCGGGGGCTTTGGATGGGATGGCCGCTTCAATTCCCTTCGCCAGCAGGCGGCATTTCCCCTGCTGGCTCCTGTGGAGATGGCCAATGCCAGTCCAGCGGCGGTCGCGCAAAAACTTTCTCAGGCTTCTTATTGGAGTGAATTGAAAAAGGTCTGCGGCGATGCCGTGTCATCCGATCCGGCGAAAGCTTTCAACTGCGCGGGCATGGCGCTCGAGCGCTTTCAGCTCGAAGACCCGAGCTTTCACCCTTACACCAGCAAATACGACGCCTGGCTGGACGGCAAAGCGCAACTGACGCCGCAGGAGCAGCGCGGCCTGAAGCTGTTCAACGACACACAGCGGGGAAACTGCGCCAACTGCCACCTGTCCGAGCCCGGAGCTAACGGCACGCATCCCCTCTTCACCGACTATCAGTTCGAGGCAATTGGCGTGCCGCGTAATCCCGAGATTCGCGCCAACCGGAACCCGGCATATTTCGATCTCGGCCTGTGCGGCCCGCTGCGGAAGGACCACTCGGATGAGACGTCCTTTTGCGGCATGTTCAAGACTCCGACGTTGCGAAATGTCGCCAAACGGGAGGTATTTTTTCACAACGGCAGATTCCACACGTTGAGGGAGGCTCTGCGCTGGTATGTCCAGAGGGATACGAATGCCGCGGCCTGGTATCCCCGGGCAAAGGACGGCATGATTGAGAGCTATGACGATCTTCCCGCGCAGCTTCGCAGCAACGTCGATCAGGTGACGCCGCCATTCTCCAGGCACAAGGGCGATCAGCCTGTCTGGAGCGAGTCCGACATCGACGACGTAATCACCTTCCTGGAAACGCTGAACGACGACTACCGGCCCTAGGGGTCATTTCGCTTTCTTACGCTCCGCCAGTTCCGCAAAGATGGCTGTCACATCAACTCTGACTGGAGCGCCTGCAACCTCCAGGATGGTTGCTTCCCGCCAGTCCGATAGGGGCTCGCCCTGCGACCATACCCAGGCTTTCTGCGCCAGGGGGTCGATCGCCCATAAATTCGGCACCCCCATCTGCCGGTAATCCGCCAGGCGTTCGGTCATGCGAGACCAGCGATCTTCCGAAGACAGAATCTCGACGCAAAGTAAAGGCGGGTGGGTGAGGATACTCTCGAAGGGCGCACTCTCCGGGACAACGCACAAATCCGGGATGCGGTAGCGGGTCGGCGAAACCTGAAGACGCTGCTCCGGGTAAACCACAACTTTCCATTCCCTTCGGTGCTGCCAGATCAGCGCAACAAGAAAAGCCTGCACAAAAGAGTGTTCGCCTTCCCCCACATTCCTCTCCTGAATCTCCCCGTCCACATAATCGCAATCTGGCCGGTACGCAGTATGCAGGTAGACTTCGAGCTGGGAAACGGTTTGTGGTGAAGTCGCCATCTCTCACCTTTCCATCGATTGTAGCTGGGCGATTGCAGCTCGCAGGCTGGTGCCCCTAAAATTTCACCACCGGAGCCGTCTTCGACCCCGCGCTGGCCTCGAAATAGGCATTGTCCGGCTGGAAGCCCGCGATTCCCGCCCAGATGCTGTTGGGGAACTGCCGGATAAACGTGTTGTAATCGCGCAGTGTCTCGTTGTAGCGGCGGCGTTCGACGGCGATGCGGTTCTCTGAGCCTTCCAACTGGGCCTGGAGCGCCAGAAAGTTCTGGTCGGCCTTGAGGTTAGGGTAGTTTTCCGAGAGCGCCAGCAGCCGCCCCAACGCGGAATCCAGTTGCGAGTTTGCCTGAATCTTGCCTGCAGGATCGTGCGCGTTCAGCAAACCGGCCCGCGCATTGGCGATATCCGCGAAGACCGTCTCTTCGTGCGTGGCATAGCCCTTTACTGTATTTACCAGGTTGGGGATCAGGTCAGCGCGCCGCTGCAGGACCACGTCCACCTGCGACCATTGCGCATGCACGGCCTCCTGCTTCGCCACCATCTGGTTTTTGGCGCTGACATAGCTGCCAAAGAACATCAGCACAACCAGAAAGAGAACTACCACAACCCCGATTCCGATCCACAACCCGCGACGCATCATCGTGCCTGTCTCCCCGCTCCGTTATAGAGCCATGGTTATCTTACCAATCGCCGCCGGCGCCACCCCCGCCGGTACTGCCACCACCAAAACCGCCAAAGCCGCTGCCTCCATCTCCTCCGCCGTCTCCGCCCCCGCCCCCACCACCGAAACCACCGCCCCGGCCGCCGCCGCCTAAAAACATGCCCAGGAGAAACCCGATTAATCCCGAGCCTCCCGCGCGGGCCAGAAAGGCGAGGACAAACAGCGCGAGTATGCCGAAGATAATGAGCTTGCCGAGGCTGATATGCACTGGCTGCGCCTGCCGTCTCTGCTGCATTGTCCGCGGAGCGAGTGTCACGCCCGCATCCTGGGCAATGATCTGCGCTATCTGATTTACTGCCAGGCTGATCGCACCATCGAAATCGTTGTTGCGGAGCATGGGCACCATCTGGCGCCCGATCTCGCTCACCTTGGCATCGGGAAGGATGCTCTCAAGACCGTAGCCGGTGGCAATAAACCGTTTGCGGTCCTTTACTGCGAGCAGCACCAGCACACCGCGGTCGGCGCCCTCCTTGATCCCCTTCTTGCCGATTCCCCAGGCCTGATACAGATCCACTGCATATTGCTCAATGGGCTCATCATCCGTTGTCTCTATGGTGACTACGGCAATCTGTGCATTCGCCTCGTGATCCACCTGACCCGCCAGCAGGTTGATTTCATGCTTCACTTCCGGAGACATTACGCGAGCAAAATCGCTCACATAGTCGGTGGGCCTGGGCAGGCTTTTCACCGGCTGGCATAACGCCGCTGTACACCAAAGCAGCGCTGCCAGAACCATGCAGCGGCGAACTACAATCTTTTGAAGCATCGCCGTAATTCTACCGGAACGATAAAAGGCGTCCGCAGCAGGACGCCTTTCCGTCTTTACCTTGCTTCCAGTTTGCCGCTTTTACTGACCCGACGCCGTAATCTTGCCCTTGCTGTTCATCAGGTTGTGGCTCTCAGCGATTTTGTCGATCAGCTGCAGATGTTGATCGATCACCTGTTCACCCTGCTGCGCCACCTGCTGCACGGCTGGATTCTGGCTCTGTTGCGCTTCCGTCTTGAAGTCTTCCGCATCTTTCTTGTGATCCTTCACCATGGCGACAATGTATGCGTTGTCGAATTGCGGACCGGAAAGGTTCTGCAATTTAGCCATCAGCTCTTTATCCTTCTTTGAGACGCTTGCCGGCGGGGTTACGCCAAGCTGCTGCGCAACCTGCTTCATCTGGTCGCCCATCTTCGTATGGTCGGCCACCATTTGCTGACCGAATTGCTTCACATCGTCGCTCGATCCTTTTTCCGCCGCCAGCTGACCGAGCTGGACCTCGGCCATTCCGCCTTCGAGCGCGCTCCGTACAAATGCCTTGTCCTGCATGCCGGAGGACGCGGCGGTCTGCTGCGCCTGCATGGTATCGGTTGTGGACGTACCGGGGTTACCGGATGGGTTTGCAGGGTTCTGCGGGGCACTATCGCCGGGACGCATCTGCGCAAAAGCGGTCAGGCCTGTCAGCAGGACCGCGCCTGTGAGAACAGTGAGCCTGTTGCTTAGTTGCTTTGAGAACATTGGGGGAATTCCTCCTTGCCGAGGCATTCACGGCCTGCATTG